>JAAEPT010000019.1 GCA_024232295.1 Cytophagales bacterium | reverse complement strand
TACTTTAATCAGATAATCAAAATCACATTATTGTCCCTTGCAAATAATAGTATGTATTGATTTTGTTATAGCTTTTGATGTGAGTTCAGAAAGAAGTGGAGGCTAGGAGGCCTCACCAATCATGTTCTGCAGAGCCATATATTAATTTTGGAGGGGATGGTTCCAATACCACACAGCATAATTTATAGAAGAAAAAGTCATTTATGGAAATAGTAAGGATACGTCGAATGAGTAAAGTTACACTATTAAAAACTAAAGATAACAATCTTCAATTAGCACAAAGTTCACTAAATAGGGAAACGCTTTTTCTCAAAAATTCCTTCTGTCTCTTTCAAAGGTACGTTGATAAGAAAAAATATTTTATCACTACATTCGATCAAGAAATTGAGAAGAATTTTGATAATCCAAATATCAAAATTAGAGATATTGCATTCAATATGGCAATGACGGAAAAACAGCTTTATAGGAAAGCTAAACAATATTTCAGTATTACACCAAATAAATACCTCAGAAACTTCCGATTAGATCACGCAAGAATGTTGATGGAAAAGGGTGTGCCGATAAATGCTATATCAGCAATAGTGGGTTTTACAAGCCATAGCTATTTCAATAGATGCTT
>JAAEPT010000018.1 GCA_024232295.1 Cytophagales bacterium | reverse complement strand
CCCAAACCCCAAACCCCAAACCCCAAACCCCAAACCCCAAACCCCAAACCCCAAACCCCAAACCCCAAACCCCTAATATTAAAGAGATAAATTTAATTAAAAATCATCAAAAGTAAAATAAATTAAATTATAAATGGTTAAGTCTAAGAGAAGTGTCCAGAAGAAGACCCAGGCCAAATATAAAAACCTGTTTGAAAAAACCCCACGAAACTATAGAATTGGAGGAGCTGTTCTTCCTAAAAGAGACCTTACTAGATTTGTCAAATGGCCAAAATACATAGTCTTGCAGAGACAAAGGAGAATCCTTTATAAGAGACTTAAGGTTCCTGCCGTCATCCATCAATTCACCAATGTCCTTCCTGCCGACAAATCTAAATCACTCTTCAAGCTGTTGGGTAAATACAAGCCTGAGACTAGAGCTGAAAAAAAAGAAAGATTGAAAGACGAAGCAGAAAAAACCAAAAATGGAGAAGAGGTCAATACTCCTAAGCCTAAGTTTGTCAAATGTGGACTTAATCATGTTACAACCTTAATTGAACAGAAGAAAGCCAAACTTGTAGTTGTAGCCCAAGATGTCGACCCAATCGAACTTGTTATGTTTCTTCCTCATCTCTGCAGAAATAAAGGAGTTCCATACTGCATTGTAAAATCCAAATCTGCTCTTGGTCAATTTGTAAACAAAAAATCTGCAACTTGTTTGGCTTTTACTGAAGTCAGCAAAGAAGACGAAGGTGATTTGAACAGACTTGCCAGTGCTTTCACCAGTTTGTACAACAACAACAAACAACATTTGACTGAATATGGTGATATTGTTTTGGGAGCAAAAGCTCAAAAGAGAATTGAAATTGCTCAAAGAATCAAAGAAGCTGAAGTTATCGGAAACCAGTAATTTTAATTATTTTATCTTGACGAGAATTAATTTAACCTTCCAGTTTCTGCTCTAGTACCATGACACTTGCTTCTCCTTTCATAGCCAATTCAGTCTTGTGTTCAGTGTCTTGATTGACCTTATAAATATCTGTGTCCAAATTTAAGAATATTTTCTGATTTTTATTGATGCAATTTTTTACTGTTATCTTAGAGAGAAATTTCTCATCGTAGTACAGAGGTTGTTTGAATTTGAATTTCTATTCCAAGTAAATACTCCCGGGAATATTCTCAGAAATTAAACCTGAGAAGGTACTGCCGT
>JAAEPT010000017.1 GCA_024232295.1 Cytophagales bacterium | reverse complement strand
GGTTGACACGATCAGCTCCTCAAGAATTCCCCCAGGGTTGGAATATACAGCAAGGGTATTGAGTTGTAGCGGTGCGATGTTAGCCGTTTTTTTATGCCCTATTTTTTCTTTGGTACTTTTTTAAACTAAGTTAGTTACATGAAAACAGTATCTATCATTAGCTCGTTGGTTGTTTCTATTTTACTCTTTACAAGCTTTACGACAACCTCTCGAAATGCAAAAACAATCAAAAATACAACAATAACACACGGACAAGCAGGAGTCTTTACATTAAACTCTCCTATTCCTGAAGGAAAATACCATGAATACCATATCCTTAGAAAAGACGAATTACAAAGTACTTCAGAAGGTGAAATGATTGTAAAGAAATATCATTGTGTTATTGGTGATAAGACCCATATGATTCTCATTCCAAAATATGATAACGAAAATCTTATTGGAGAAATTCATGTTTTATCCAATTTGTACAAAACAAAAGAAGGAATCGGTGTAGAGAATACAATTGACCAATTTTATACAGCCTACCCAAAAGCAGAAGCTCTTTATACCTATGTTAGTGAAAATTATTGGCTAAATACACCCAAGCATAAAAGTATTCAGTTTAAAATGAGTTCAAAAGACTATTTAGCAACTCCCAATTTTTCAAGTGATCTAACAGAATTAGAAAAGAACAAATTTAAAACATGAAGCTAAAATCAAAGAAATTAGAATTTACTAATTCATCATACTTTACTCAATTATGAAGTAAAGATTAAATCATAGACAAAACAGCAAAACAGGTAAGTTTTTTCTTGTTTTTTCAGAAAAAAATCGTATATTAAACATATTATTTAGGACACATTTTAACAAAAACTTATTATGAAATTTTTTATTGACACAGCTAACCTTGCTCAAATCCAAGAGGCTCAAGACTTAGGCGTTTTGGATGGTGTAACAACCAACCCTTCTTTGATGGCAAAAGAAGGCATTAGTGGAAAAGAAAATATCTTAGCTCACTACAAAGCAATTTGTGATATTGTAGATGGTGACGTAAGTGCGGAAATCATTAGTACTTCTTTTGATGAAATGATTGTAGAAGGAGAAGAACTAGCAGATCTTGACGAAAAGATTGTTGTAAAAGTACCAATGATCAAAGATGGTATCAAAGCAATTAAATATTTTTCGGAAAAAGGAATTAGAACAAACTGTACATTAGTTTTAGTACTGGACAAGCATTATTAGCAGCCAAAGCTGGTGCTACTTATGTTTCTCCATTCATTGGACGTTTGGATGATATTTCTTTCAATGGAATGGACTTGATTCGTGACATTGTAACGATTTATAATAATTACTTATATGATACACAAATCTTAGCTGCTTCTGTTCGTCATACTCGTCATTTATTAGAGTGTGCAGATTTGGGTGCAGATGTAGTAACTTGTCCATTAAACGTAATTACTGGTTTATTAAAACATCCTTTAACTGATATTGGTCTAGAAAAATTCTTAGCTGACCATGCCAAAGCAAACGGATAAACAAAATATTATTCTAATCACAATAAAGCCTTATATTTGTATATAAGGCTTTATTATTTTAAATACATTTTTATGGATTCTACAATTCTTTCTTTGCAAGATGTAAATGTTTATCAAGAAGGTGGACAACAAGTATTAGAAAACGTCAATTTTAAGATTGACAAAGGAGAATTTGTGTATTTGCTAGGACGTACTGGTTCTGGTAAAAGTTCTTTGCTCAAAACTCTTTATGCTGACTTACCTCTTACCAAAGGAAATATTGATTTTGAAACATTCAAACTTCATGATATCGAGAGTAATAAAATTCCTTTTCTAAGAAGAAAACTTGGGATTATTTTTCAAGACTTTCAGTTGTTTTATGATCGTACTGTATTCGAAAATCTAGAATTTGTACTGAGAGCTACAGGATGGACAGGGAAAGCAAAGATCAAAAGTAGAATTTCAGAAGTACTAATTCGTGTGGGTTTAGGTTCTTCTGAATCAAAAATGCCCCATCAACTTTCTGGTGGTGAACAACAACGTGTTGTAATTGCTCGTGCATTGCTAAACGAACCTCTTCTTTTAATTGCTGATGAGCCTACTGGAAACTTAGACCCAGAAGTAGCTGGTGATATCATGAATTTATTTCATAAAATCAACAATAGTGGTACTGCTATCTTGATGGCAACTCACAATCATAACTTCTTAACTTCTCACCCTGCACGTATCCTAACTTGTAAAGATGGGAAGATTAGTGATTCTAAAGCATAAAAAACTCTTTTGTATGCAAAACACAGCTTTCTTTATACATCCTAAAACTATAAGTCAATAATACTTAAAAACATGAAAAATTGTAATATTATTATAGTGGCATTTCTTTAAGTTTTATAGAGAAACTTTGTTACTTAATGATACTGAAAAACAGAAAATAATTAATAGTGAACTCACGCTTATTCTAATTACAACAATGGGGGCAGGACTAATTATTAGATTAGGAGAAATAGAAATTAAGCTAAATAACTAAAGATTTAACCTATGAAAAAACCACTTTTAATATTATCTACCCTACTTTTAATTATTGTAGGTATCCAATTATTTGCTTCTGAAAAAGTTCAAAACAAAGGAATTATAGGTACTTGGGTATATTCAGATTATAGTAATCAAAACCTTCACTATCATAGTGCCCTTGATTTTGATGAAGACCAATCAGGGATTTGTTTCTATAAAGACAGCACATTAGTCAAGCGTCAAAATATTGGTTGGTGTGGAACTCCTCCTATTAGTTATGGAAATTATAAGGGAACATGGAAATACACCTCTGATTCCACAATCACAATTCGATATGAATATTGGGGTGGTCATGCAGAAGAAGATTGGTTATTGATAGAAGTAAAACCACAAGTTCTTAAAGTCAAAAGTCTTGACTATAGAAGTGAACCTTTAAAGAAAAGGAAAATGGAGAAGAAAAAGTAAGTAGTTAGTTTAACTACTTAACTTTACCCTTTTTATAATCCTCTAACTGTGATTTCCACTTAAAAAATTTTGGTGAACGTTGATATTTCCATTCTTTTTTAAAAGAGTAAGTATATTTTTGTTTATTATCAATAATGACAATCAAGTAATCATTTTCTTGTGGAATATAATCAAAGTCAAAACAGTTTCGAGTATTCAATTCTGATTCAATAAACTTAATTTCATTCTGCTCTTTTTCTGAAAAATTACGTGCAGCTATTTTTCCTCTAATTACTCGTTGTGGTTTTTCTGGATTTACCCTTCTTAATTCCCAAATTATCTTTTCTGTAGCAAGTTCTTTTTCTTCACCACAAGTACATAGTTTAAAACCTTCTTCTATTGAGCACATTACCTTATCTTTTATTAATCTTTCCTTTTGCCTTTAATAACATTCCTAACTTATAAATATCAAAACACCTAAGGTTTTTAGAGCCTTTGGTTAAGTTGTGATAAAGAGCTTTTTGTATTAATGAAAATGCTAATTTTAGAGGAAATTGCAAAATTTTAATTTTATGATAAACTTTCAATAATTGAATATGATTAATAAAGTCTGAATCATCTTGAAAACGAAGATATAGTTTGTACAGGTTTTCTACTCCTTTTTCTGTTTTAGCCACAAAAATCTCATTGGTTTCAATTCCCAAATGATATAATGGATTGTCTATTTGTATAATTTGAATATTGTGTTTGTTCAATTCCAAACCAAACAAAGTATCTTCATGCCCATACTGAGTAAGTGTTTCATCAAATTGTAACTTCAAAAAAAGTGATTTACTAATCAAGAAATTACTACTCATAAATGATTGATTAGGGTTTTCTTGGCGAATAGCTAATTCACGAACTTCCCTATTATGCCCATATTTCCAACGCAATAAATATTCGTCATTGGGTTCCTTTTGTTCATAAGCCAAACCACCACACACAACAATCTCCTTATTTTCTTGAATACAAAAAGAAGAATATCGCTCCAAAAAACGATTATCAACCACCTTCATATCACAATCAATAAAAAGTAGAAAAGGGAATTGTGCTTTTTCTACAAACAAATTACGAATCTTAGACCTTCCCAAATTCTTAGATACTTGTTCATACTTCACAAAAGGAAGTTTATTCAATTCTTTATTCTTTTCTTGGTACTCTTGCTGAGAACAATCATCAATCAGCAATACTTCTACTAATATTTTTAGCAATTTAGCTTGCTTTTGAAGAGAGTTGACCAAATCTGAAACATCAAAATTATAGATCGGAATACAAATTGAAAGCATATTATCTATTTTGGGCTAATTTAGTTTTCACAACCTGTAAATTATTACTTGCCAATAAAAAATCAGAAGCAATTGAAAGAGATTTCTCAAAATATTTTTGAGCTTCTTTGTATCGTTTTTCATTCATAGCAATCATTCCCAACACATTGTACAATACTGAACTTAATGTAATTTCTTTGGAAAAATGATTGGTATAAATTGCTATTTTTTCATGATGGCTTTCTTTTTTTTCAAGTAATTCTTTTGACAGTTTTTCCGCTTTTTGATACTGGTTTAACTCAAAAAGCAAGGATACTTGATAGTAAGCATATTTCAAATCTTGAGTTTCCTTAAAAAGTACTTGGTAAACCTTCTCTAAACCTAAAAAATCTTTGGTTTTCCATAAAATAGAAGCTTTTAGTTCTAAAACATGAAGTCTATTAGGCTCTGTCTTTAAAATATCATCACACACAGCCAATGCTTGAGAATAAGACTTTAGGTCTGAATACAAAAAAGCCAATGTATCTTTATAAGCTAATACATTGGGCTTTTCTGCTATTTTTTGATAAATCAGCTTTTTTGCCAATTCATAATCTTGGTACTTAACTGCAAGTGAAAACTCACTTGTTTGGGCATTTACAAATGAAGCTAATGAAATAAAAATAGCAACAATCCAATATTTCATTACTTAACAGGAGTAAGTCCTAATTTCTCTCCTTCTTTGACCATAAAAGGAAAAGCTTCTTCATAAACATTTTTGATTTCTCCTTCCAAAATTGCTTCACGTACTAATATTTTAATCTCTCCAACTTGCTTAGAAGGGCTAATACCAAAAGTTTCCATAATCATTTCACCTGTTACAACAGGTTGAAAATTACGCAATTGATCTTCTGACTCTACTCTTTTTAACTTCTCTTCTACAAGGTCAAAATTCTTTAAATATTTTTTGACACGCTCTCCATTTTTAGAAGTAATATCAGCTCTACAAAGTGTCATCAAAGCATCAATATCATCTCCTGCTTCAAATAACAAACGTCTAATTGCTGTATCAGTTACAATGTCTTTTACCAAAGCAATTGGACGCAAATGCAAACGAACTAATTTTTGAACAAACTTCATTCGGTCATTCAATGGCAATTTCATTCGCTTGAAAATCTTAGGGACCATTCTCGCTCCTTTGTCTTCATGGCCATGAAATGTCCAACCTGCTTTTTCGTGAAAACGCTTAGTTGCTGGTTTGGCAATATCATGTAAAATTGCTGACCATCTCAACCACAAATCATCTGTTTTCAAACAAATATTATCCAATACCTGCAAAGTATGGTAGAAATTATCTTTGTGAGCCTTTTTACCTCTTTTTTCCACTCCATACAAATCAACCATTTCTGGAAAAATCAACTTTAATAAGCCTGTATGAAATAATAGATTAAAACCATAAGAAGGTTTTGGACTCAAAATAATTTTATTCAACTCGTCAATAATGCGTTCTTTTGAGATAATGCCTATTCTATCCTTATTTCTTGCAATTGAATCAAAAGTATCTGGTTCAATATCAAAGGATAATTGAGTAGCAAAACGAATGGCACGCATCATTCGAAGTGGATCATCAGAGAAAGTAGTATCTGGGTCTAATGGTGTTTTGATTGTTTTAGACTTCAAATGCTTAAGTCCTCCAAAAGGATCAATTACTTCTCCATAATTGGCTTCATTTAGAGAAATTGCCAAAGCATTGATGGTAAAATCTCTACGATTTTGATCGTCTTCCAAAGTACCATCTTCTACAATTGGCTTACGAGAATCTCTTTGGTACGACTCTCTTCTTGCTCCCACAAACTCTAGTTCCCAATCATTAGCATTCAACATAGCTGTACCAAAGTTCTTAAAATAAGATACAGGAATATCTTCATCGAAATTCTCTGCAACCTTTTTTGCCAACTCAATACCACTACCTACACACACAAAATCAATATCCTTAGAAGGTCTTTTCAGAATTAGGTCTCTCACAAAACCACCAATCACATATGTTTCTACACCTAATTCTTTCCCTGCTTGGGCTACCTTCTCAAAAATTGAGTTTTCTGCTAATACCTCTCTAAAATTCATTTTGCAAAAATAATAAAAAAGACACTCTTTTCACCTACTTTCTTATCAACTTAAATTCTCCATCAACCCCCAAACTTATTATTTTTGAAGGATTTGGATTATTTAACTCCTCTTTTCTCCAATTCACTACATAATCAGCTCTTTCCAATACTGTTTCTGAAATATCAGCAAAACCTTTTGGCGAAGGTTCTCCACTAATATTTGCAGAAGTAGCCA
This sequence comes from Cytophagales bacterium, assembly GCA_024232295.1. Lineage (GTDB taxonomy): Bacteria > Bacteroidota > Bacteroidia > Cytophagales > JAAEPT01 > JAAEPT01. Next base: position 24,055 of record JAAEPT010000017.1, on the reverse strand, counting down.
CTAATGGTCTTTTAAAACGTTGCATTAGTTTCTGGCAAAATTCATCCTTACACCAACGAATTGCCACAGAATTATCCTCTGCCACCAAATTATGAGCTATGTTTTTTGCTTGAGGATAAACTACTGTCAAAGGTGTTTCTGCAAATTCTACAATGTCCCATGCAATCTCTGGTACTTTTTGAACATAATTATACAATTGCCCCAATTCATGAATCAAAACTACCAAAGCTTTGCTATCATCTCTTTCTTTGAGTTCATAAACTTTCTTTACAGCTTCTGGATTTGTAGCATCACAACCAATCCCCCAGATTGTATCAGTGGGATACACAATAATTCCCCCATTATTCAATACTTCTAATGCTTTTTGAATTTCTTCGTGCATACTTTTATTCTTTCTTTTTTAAATGTGGGCAAGGAATATAACCCTCGCCATGGCATTTGTGACAAGTTCGATACAGTACATTTCCAAGTGGACCAGTACGCATTAAAATCCCTTCACCTTCACAAACATCACAAAGAGCCATACCATTCTCTAAGCAATCTTCTTTAATTTTTTGTTTAAGTGCAATATCCTCTTGAATACATTCCTTACAATCCAATATTTCAGATAATGCAGGGTATTCTACACACAATCTACACTTATCTATTTTCTTCTTTGACCAAATCTCTTTGAGTAAGATTCCTGTTACTTCAAAATGTTTCCCTTTGGCATTTGTCAACTTTAAGTAACGTAATAATGCTTTTTCTGAAGCATCAAAGTTTTTGTATTCAAACAAAGTAATTCCCAAAAAAAAGGAAACCTCATTTGGTAGGATAGTATCTACCTTGATGATTTTCTGTAAGGGAACTACACAGTCTTTTATTTTTTCTGCTTTATAAGCTATTCGTACTTTTACTAGCTCTCCTTCTATTTGTTGTCCTTTATCTAGTTTCTTATTTGTTACACCCAACAAAAACAATAGAGGAAAGAATAACAGATAATATTTCATAATTTACTGGTTTATCAAAGGACTCAAGAACTGAGATAAATCCTTTGCATTTAGTTCATGTTGAGCCAAATTTGGATGCCAATCACAACCATAGCCAACTTTTCCTTGTGGAGTTAACTCAAAGAAATATACTTCTTGTCCCTTTGTGTTTGCTTCCTTAACGATTACTTTCAAATAATTATTGAGGTGCAAAAGAGCGTATGTTTTTGGAGGCCAATTATTATTCAACATTGGACCACTCAAACAAACCACTTTAGTCTTTGGGTGTTTCTCCTTTATCTCATCAATAAAACTCAAATATTTATCGACAAAAGCCACAGAATCTGGTATTGATTTCGAAAAATCATTTGTTCCAAGATTTATAATGGTAAACAAAGGATCCCAGTGAAGGTTTTTGTATTCCTTTCGTTCTTCGGTATCCAAAACGTGTACACGATCATAGAAACGAGGCATAATTTTAAGTGTATCCAATTGATAACTTCTCATCAATCCATAGCCAGAAGCTGCTGTAATCATATACTCAGCATTCAAAGCACGAGCAGTTAAAGCACTATATGCTAAATAATTATTTTCAGTAGCACCAGAGAAATTACAATGTTGATTTTCTCCTTCGTTTCCATATCCACAAGTAATAGAGTTACCTATGAACTCAATTTGAAAGTCGGTTTTATTAACCCAAGGCAATAGCTCTGCTTTTCCAGACAATCCTATTCCTCTAAAAATTCCCTTACCCACAATTTCCTCTGTTCTTTTGATAATTTGCACGGTATGCTCCTTAGAAGTATCCAAATCTTTGGCAATTGAATAACGAGTTGTATAATTATCTACTTCTAATGTAAAAGGTTCTCCTTCATCAACAATGATTGTATAATAATCCTTTTTATTACTCTCCAAATGTAAGTCACAAAATGCACTCTTTTTGAAACGCAATGAGATGCTTACTCCCGGAAATGAAAAACTAGGAAGTTTTGGATTTTCAAAATCGATTCTACCCACATAATGGAAAGCAGAATCATCGGCTGAAAAAATCTTTTTTTGGTTTTCCTTTTTTAAAATGGAACAACTTGTTATCATTATAAACAGGAAAAAAGTGGTTATTATTGGTTGTACTTTCATAAAGGAAGTTTATTCTCAACTTTTGTGTTAACCAAATTTACGTAATCTTTTTATAATTAGTGCTATGAACGAACAAGAGGCTAATCAACGTATTCAAGAATTATCAGAGCTTTTACATCACTACAATCATCAATATTATCAAAATCATGTTTCTGAAGTTTCGGACAGAACTTTTGATACTTTGCTTGAAGAATTAATCTCTCTAGAACAACAATATCCTCAATTCAAACAAGATAACTCTCCAACAAGTCGTGTAGGAGGAACAATTAGCAAAGAATTTGAAACTGTTCAGCACAAATACAGAATGTTGTCTTTGGGCAATACTTACTCAGAAGGAGAATTATTTGAATTTGATAATAGAATCAAAAAGGCATTAGGAAATGAGCCTTATGAATATGTTTGTGAACTAAAATTTGATGGTGTTGCTCTTAGTGTTCATTATGAAAATAGGAACCTACAATTGGCTGTGACTCGTGGAGATGGTACACAAGGTGATAATATTACAGCTAATGTAAGAACCATTCAAACATTACCACTGAAAATCAACCATCCAAAATTGCAAAATTTTGAAGTGAGAGGAGAAGTATTTTTACCTTTAGAAGAGTTTGAACGCATTAATGCAGAAAGAAAGCAAACAGGAAAAACTCAATTAGCAAACCCAAGAAATGCAGCTTCAGGAGCCATCAAAATGCAAGACTCTCGTATTGTGGCTTCTCGTAATTTAGATTGTTACCTTTATTATTTATTAGGAGAAAATTTACCAGCAGATAATCATTTTGATGCTGTGAATTAATTGAAAGATGCAGGTTTTAACATCTCTCCTACCTTTGAAAAATGCCAAAATATTAGTGAAGTAGCTGATTACATTAAAAAATGGGAACAAGCTCGTCATGATTTACCATTGGATACTGATGGAATTGTAATCAAAGTAAATAGTTATGCTCAGCAAGAAGAATTAGGATTTACTTCCAAAAGTCCTCGTTGGGCAATTGCTTATAAATATGAAACAGAATCTGCTAGCACTGCTCTCAAAAGCATTACTTATCAGGTAGGAAGAACAGGTGCAATTACTCCTGTAGCTGAACTAGAACCAGTGCATTTGGCAGGAACTGTTGTCAAAAGAGCCTCATTACACAATGCAAATGAAATTGAAAGGCTAGACTTATGTGAAAATGATTTTGTATTTGTTGAAAAAGGAGGAGAAATAATTCCTAAAGTAACAGGAGTAAATACAGAATTAAGAAATCAAGAGGCTCAAAAAATTCAATTCATTGAAAACTGTCCAGAATGTGGAACTGAATTAGTTCGTCAAGAAGGTGAAGCAGTACATTATTGTCCAAATGAAATGGGATGTCCTCCTCAAATCAAAGGAAAAATTGAACATTTCATTCAAAGAAAAGCCATGAATATTGATGGCTTAGGACCAGAAACAATTGATCAACTCTTTGCAAATGATTTGATCAAAGACCCTTCTGATCTCTATACATTAACACATGATCAACTCATTACCTTAGATAGGTTTGGTGTTCGTTCTGTAAACAAACTACTGAAAGGAATTGATAAATCAATTGAAGAAAGTAATTTTCCTCAATTACTTTTTGCCCTCGGAATTCGCTTTGTTGGATCAACTGTAGCAAATAAATTAGCTCATCATTTTAAAAATATTGATGGTCTAATGCAAGCAAGTTTTGAAGAATTGGTGAATATTCCCGAAATTGGAGAACGAATCGCTAATAGTGTGAGAATTTACTTCAAAGATGAACAAAACATTGCCTATATTGAAAGACTACGTTCACACAAACTCCCACTTGAATTAGAAGTTCAAGAGGAACCTGTTTCTGATAGTAACTTACTAGAAGGAAAAACATTTGTAGTTTCTGGTGTATTCACAACCTTTAGTAGAGATGGACTCAAAGCAAGTATTCAAGCTAATGGTGGAAAAGTAGTCAGTTCTATTTCTAAAAAGTTAAATTATTTGGTGGCAGGAGAAAAAATGGGACCAAGTAAATTAGAAAAAGCTGAAAAACTAGGAACAACTATTATTAGTGAAGCAGAATACATTGCCCTAATCGAACAATAAGCACCAAGCTAATGATTAAAAAATTTGCACTAAAACTTCGCACTCGATTTGCTCTTAAGAAGAATATTGTTCGAAAGAGTATTCCGTTCACTTCTGCCAAGAAAATCGGAGTTTTGGTAAATGGAGATATTAAAGAAAAGCAAGCTGTTAATAATTTTATTGATAGCTTGACATCTGAAGGAAAAGAGGTACAGGTGTTATGCTTCACCAAACCTCCTAAAAAGAAAGAGAAACCCAAAAAGCTTTTTCCATTCAGACATGATACCTTTAGTATCAAAGATTTTAAAGCACATGGTGGATTTGGCTCAAAAAAAATAAATAATTTTGTGAAAACTGACTTCGATTATTTGTTTTCATTAAATACTTCGCCATTTTTGCCTTTTGAAACTATACTGGCTTCATGTGAAGCTAAATGTCGTATCGGCTCTTTTCTTGAAGAAAAAGAAAGTTTCTATGAACTAATGGTTCATGGTAATAAGAAAGGAGACCTAAGTTCTATACTTGAACAAATGATTTTTTTTACGAAAAAAATTGATAATAATGAGGGATAAATTCACAGGCGTAGGAGTCGCTCTAATCACTCCGTTTAATGAAGATTTGTCAATTGATTACCCTTCATTGAAAAAGCTTTTGGAACATGTGATGGCTAGTGATGTGGATTACTTAGTAGTAAATGGCACAACAAGTGAGGCATCAACAATTAGTAACGCAGATAAAGAGGCAATTTTCGCGTTTATCAAAGAGCATAATACGCAAGGTTTACCTATAATGTATGGTGTAGGAGCAAATGATACCAACCATGTTTTGGAAACAATCAAAACAATGAGCTTTGATGGTATTGATTCCATTCTTACAGTTTCTCCATACTATAATAAGCCTAGTCAAGAAGGTATTTATCAACATTATAAAATTATTGCAGATAATAGCCCTGTACCTGTTCTTCTTTATAATGTGCCTGGAAGAACAAGTTCAAACCTTTCTTCTAGTACGACTTTGAGATTAGCAGAGCATCCAAATATTTTTGGAATCAAAGAAGCTTCTGGTGATTTAGCTCAGTGTATTGAGATTGCTCATGGAAAGCCAGATGACTTTATGTTAATTTCTGGAGATGACCTATTAACAATACCAATGATCTCTGTAGGATGTGAAGGTAGTATTTCTGTTCTTGCGAATGCATATCCAAAAGAGTTCACTCAAATGGTTCATGGTGGATTGAAAGGAAAGTTTACAGAAGTTTTTAATATTCTTGGTAAATTTTCTACAATCAATGATTATATGTATACAGAAAGTAATCCTGTAGGAATCAAGGAAGTGTTAAAAAATATGGGAATTTGTAACAATAATGTTCGTCTCCCTCTACTTCCTGCCTCAGATGAGTTACAAACTATTATTAAAGAAAAGTTCGACTTATTTTAGTCAAAAACATATAGGACATAAAAAAAGGAATCTAAATAGATTCCTTTTTTTATTATTTAATAATAAATAACTCCTTACTTCTTTTCAGCAGCAGCAGCTTTATTTTTAATATCTTGTACTTCTTTTCTAGTGTCTTGAGCTAAGTTTTTTAACTCTTGCATAGCTTTTCTTACACGAGTACCAGCAGCTTGGTTGTCTTTTTCATAAAATTTAGAAAAATCCTCTTCAGCATCTAAGATAATTTTTTTGATAGTCTCAAACTTTTCCATTTGTGAATGAATTAAAGTAATTAAAATGTTAATTTATTTTCTAATATAGGCATTTATACAATCTGAACAAATAATGGAAGTATTTTTTTTACTCCACTACTAAATCTGTAAAAGTCTTGTCATACGTTCCGTTTTGGAGCTTTATAGCAACTTCTTCAAAAGCTTTCAATGTAATTTCAACATCTTCTAGTGTATGAGATGCTGTCGGAATCAAACGCAACATCATTACATCTTTGGGAACAACAGGATAGATTACAATTGAGCAGAAAATCCCATAATTCTCTCGCAAATCCATAATCATTCTCACTGCTTCAGTTTCTGTCCCTTTTAAGAAGACAGGGGTCACACAAGAGGTTGTTGTCCCAATCTCAAAACCTCGATCTTTCAGCCCTGTTTGTAAAGCCTGTACTACCTTCCATAGATCACTTCTCAAAGAAGGTTGCATTTTTAAGAGCTCTAAACGTTTTTTTAATCCTACAACTAATGCCATAGGCAATGTCTTAGCAAAAATTTGAGAACGAGTATTATAGCGAAGATATTCTATTACATCTGCTTTGGCAGAAATAAAAGCACCAATACAAGCCATTGATTTTGCAAAGGTAGAGAAATAGATGTCAATCTCATCTTGTACACCTTGCTCCTCTCCTGCTCCTGCTCCTGTAGAACCTAATGTACCATAACCATGAGCATCATCTACCATCAATCGAAATTGAAACTTTTCTTTTAAACCCACAATTCCTTTTAAATCTCCCTGATTACCAGACATTCCAAAAACACCTTCTGTAATCAGTAAAATAGCCCCACCAGTATTTTCAACCCAACGAGTTGCTCTTTCTAATTGTTTTTTGCAACCAGCAATATCATTATGAGGATAAACAAATCGCTTACCTTGATGAAGTCTTAGTCCATCCAAAATACATGCATGACATTCTGAATCATAAACAATAACATCCTTTCTGTCTACTAGTGCATCAATTGCTGATAACATGCCTTGATAACCAAAATTCAACAGAATGGTATCTTCTTTTTGGACATGTTCTGATAACTCAACTTCTAACTCCTCATGCAAATTAGTATTTCCAGACATCATTCGTGCTCCCATTGGATAAGCTAGCCCCCAGTCATTAGCACCTTTAGCATCTGCTTCTCTAACTTCTGGTAAATTTGCTAAGCCAAGGTAATTATTCAAGCTCCAATTAAGAACTTCTTTTCCCATGAAAGTCATACGAGGAGCAATCTCTCCTTCTAATTTTGGAAATGTAAAGTACCCATGTGCAAACTCTGCATGCTTGCCCAAAGGACCTCTATCAGTCAAAAGCTTTTCAAATAAATCCAAAGTAACTCTATTTTATGATTTCAAAATTCTATACCTCTGTCTTAAATTTGAGGCAAAAACTAATCAAATTTAAGAAGTTTTAGTTTTTTATCAATCATAGTAACAAGACTACAGTTATATTGTTCACAAGATATCACTCTTATATTTTAAATTAATTATTGTGATTCCAAAATGAAAAAATTAAATTAGCATTTAGACGTAAACATACAATTATGAAAACTTTTAAGAATAAAGTCTATATATTATCACTAGCAATGTTCATGGCTGGTTCTTCTTTTGCAGGTGTTCAAGGAGAAGATGCTAAAAAATTACTTAAGAAAGGTATTGTAGAAGTTAAGAAATTAGAGCGAATTGAAGCAAAAAAGACATTTACCAATATTATTGAAAATATAGATCCTAAAATGGGAGAAGCTTATTTTCAAAGAGCTCTAATTCACAAATATTATAAAGAAATTGATGAAGCTATTTCTGATTTGAGAAAAGCAACAGTCCTTGAGGGTACAGAAATACAGACAAAGGCTCACTTTGAGTTAGGAAAAATCTTCGCTGCACAACAAAAGCACAAAGAAGCAATCCTTGAATTTGGAGCTGTATTGGCAGAAGACCCAAAAAATGAAGAAGCACATTTATTAAAAGGAATCTCAAACCTTAAAGAAAGAAAGTACGAAAAGGCAATTATCTGTTTTAATGGTGCTTTAGAGATTAACCCTAAAAATGAAGAAGCTCGTTTCGAAATTGCAGTAGCAGAAGTTGAAATGGGGGAATTAGATTCTGCAATCTCTCATCTTAATGAGGTAATTGCTAACAACTCTAATTATGCTGATGCTTACTTTTACAGAGGTTTAGCTCATTACGAAGAAGGAATAAGTGATAAATACAAGCATCACAGAAAGCATTTAAAAAGTGCTTTATCTGACTTCAACAGAGCAATTGAATTAAATCCTTCAATAGAGCAAGCTTATTTTGACAGAGGAGAAGTAAAAATGGCTTTGCATGATTATACTGGAGCAATCGCTGATTTCAAGAAAGCAATTGAAATCGATCCTAAAGATTTAGAAGCTCATTATTTAAAAGCTGTTTGTAACTATCACTATGGTTATGAGCCTCAAGCTGTAAAGGAATTACAAGAAATTTTAGAAATTGATCCTGATTATAGAGATGCTCACTATTTCTTAGGAGTATGTTTATATGAAGAAGAAAGATACAGAGAAGCTCTAAAAGAATTTGATAACTTAATCGAATTGGAGAACGATCATGGAGATGCGTATTATTACAGAGGAATGGTAAAATTAGAATTTGATGATGAAGAAGGAGCTTGTAGTGACTTCTCTGAAGCAGTAAACTTAAAAAGTTCTGATGCAAAAATCATGTCTAACAGATACTGTGATTAATTAAAATCCTCATGAATAAAATTATTTTAGCATCAAGCTCACCAAGAAGAGCTGAGTTGTTAAAAGCATTAGGGGTAGACTTCACCATCAAAAAATATGATTTTGTGGAGTCTTTTCCTCAAGATTTAGACCGATACCAAGTATCGGTTTTTTTGGCTCAAAACAAAGCTCAGCAAGTTGATAATCTAAAAGAAGGAGAACTTGTCATTACTTCTGATACAATTGTTTTATTAGACAATGAAGTACTAGGAAAGCCCAAGGACCGAAATGACGCAATTGCTACTCTTCAAAAACTTTCAAATAGAAGTCATGAAGTAATTACAGGAGTGTGCTTAAAAAGCATTGATCAAGAACTATGTTTTTCCTCAATTACTAAAGTACATTTCAAAAAACTTTCAGAACAAGATATACTTCATTACGTAGAACATCATAACCCTTATGACAAGGCAGGAAGTTATGGTATTCAAGATTGGATTGGTTTAATAGGAATTGATTATATAGAAGGGTCTTATTTTAATGTAATGGGGCTACCTACTGATAAACTTTACGAAAAACTAAAAGAATTTAAAGAGAGACAATAACAGGTCTCTCTTTTTTTTGTAACTTCATTATAGATTGTTTTTTACCTTATTTTAATTCTTTAACTAGTTATGAAAAAACAACATTGGTTGTATCTTGGACTAGGTGCTATTGCACTTTGTCTAGCTGGTTTTTTCCTTTTTTCTGGAAAAGACAAACGGATCATTGAACATGATCGAAAATTCGACAAATACATTTCAGCCTATACACATGGGCTTATTTCCAAAAAATCCCCTATTCGCATTGTTTTCCAAAAGAAAGTAGTAGAAATTGGAGCAGTTGATTCTGAAGTTGATAATAACTTTTTATCATTCAGCCCTAGTTTGGATGGAAAGCTAACGTGGAAAAACACAAGAACATTAGAGTTCACTCCTAATAATGTTTTGAATGGTGATGAGCCATACATTGGAACATTAGAGATGGACAAAATCTTCAAAGAAAAGCTTCCTGATTCTGTTCAGACTTTTGAATTCCAGTTTAGAGCAATTCCGCAAACTTATGAAGTATTGGTAAACAAAGTGTATACTTTGGATGAAAATACAATGATTTGGCAGAGAATTGAAGGAAATTTGACAACAAGTGATGCTGAGTCTGTTGAAGACTTAAACAAAATTTTTACAGCAACTTGTGATGGAAAAACATTTCCAATCAAATGGACAGAAGAAGATGAAAACTACTACTCTTTCAGAATTGATAGTGTAGAAAGAAAAGAGCAAGAACGTCAAGTTAAAATTGCTTGGAAAGGTATCAACTCTAATATTACAGGAAGTAAAGATGTAAAAATTCCTTCTTTGGGAGAATTTTCATTTAACTATGTTTATACATATAACCGCCCTACTCAAACTATTGCTTTAGAATTTACAGACCCATTGAATAGAAATCAAAACTTAGATGGATTAATTAAACTATCTGATAATACTGATTTTGAATATGAAATTGATGGAAACCAAATCAAAATATTCCCTAAAAAACGTGTAAGTTCTAGTGTAGAAGTTTCTGTTGCTGCAGGAATTGAAAATGCAATTGGCAAGAAATCACAAGAAGAGTTTAATACATATGCTAGCTTCTCTAGTATTAAGCCACAAGTCCGTATTGAAGGAAAAGGAACAATTATTCCACAATCTAAAACAATCCCATTTTTATTTGAAACAGCAAACTTAAGAGCTGTAGATGTTCGTGTAATTAAAATTGCTGAACAAAATATCCATCAATTTTTACAAGTAAATAGCTTATCAAGCTCTAGTGAATTGAAAAGAGTTGGATCTGTAGTGCTTGAAAAGAGAATCGATTTAGATAAAAACACAGATCTTGATTTAGGAAATTGGAACAAACATATTCTTGATCTAAAAACATTGATTGACACAGAACCGGGTGCTATTTATGAAATTGCTTTAGGTTTCCGCCCTTCTTATTCATTATACACTTGTGATGATACAACTACGATCACTACAAAACGTTCTATGCTTTCCATCAAAGAAGACTCTTGGAATAGACCTGGATATTATTATGATTATTACTATGAGGGTAATTATTATGATAGAAGTAATCCTTGTAAAGCTGCTTATTATGGTTCTTCTCGTGTGAAAAAGAAAAACGTATTAGCAAGTAGTTTAGGTATTATTGTTAAGAAAAGTACAGAACAGGAAATTTATGTAGCAGTAACTGATTTGAACACTACAGAACCTGTGAGCAATACAGTAGTTGAAATCTATGACTATCAACAAGGATTGATGACTTCTACAACAACTGATGCAAATGGAATGGCTTCGTTCAAGCTAGAAAAGTCACCATTCTTATTGATTGCAAAAAGAGGAAAAGAGAGAGGCTACTTACGTTTACATGATGGTAATGCACTTTCATTGAGTATGTTTGATGTTTCTGGAGAAAGACCACATGAAGGTATCAAAGGTTTTATCTATGGAGAAAGAGGTGTTTGGAGACCTGGTGATAATATCTACACTACATTTATTCTAGAAGACAAACTACAAAAGCTTCCTAAACATCATCCTGTAACTTTTGAATTATTTGATCCACAAGGACAATTAATCAAAACAGAAACACAAAATCGTTCTGTACATGGTTTCTACCATTTATTAATCAAAACAGGAATCGATGACCCAACAGGAAACTATGTCCTAAAAGCAAATGTAGGAGGAGCAACTTTCACAAAAGTTCTGAAAGTAGAAACAATCAAACCAAATCGCTTGAAAATTCTTTTGGATGTACCAACAGGTTATTTAAGTGCAAATGGTCAACAAAATGCTCAATTGAGTGCTACATGGCTACATGGTGCAATCGCCAAAAATTTGGATGCAAAAGTAGATATGACACTTAGTCCTACAAAAACTAAATTTGATGGAATTACAGGATATATTTTTGATGATGCTTTCAAAAAATATAATGGACGTAATGAAGTTGTTTTTGAGGATAAATTAAATGAAGAAGGAAAAGCAAATATTTCATTAGACATTAAAAACACACAAAATGCTGCTGGAATGCTATTGGCTCAATTTACTACAAAGGTTTTTGAAGAAGGAGGAAACTTTAGTATTGACCAAACATCTGTACCTTTCCACCCTTATGAAACATATTTTGGGGTATTTGACCCTAGTCCTAATAAGACAGAAGAATTAATGGTGAATGAAACACATGATTTCAAAATCATTAGTGTAAACCAAGAAGGTAAACCTGTTGCAAACCAAAATGTAGAAGTTGAACTTTACAAAATCTCTTGGAGATGGTGGTGGGATAATGATGATGAAGATTTCTCTAGCTACTATAGCAGAAACCACAGAGAAATGAAAATCAGAAAGAGTCTACAAACAAATGAAAAAGGTGAGGCTAATTGGAACATCAAATTTGATGAGGATTATTGGGGACGTTACCTAGTTCGTGTATGTGGAGAGAATGGACATTGTAGTAGCAGAATTATCTATATCAAATGGCCAAGTTGGTATAACAAACATAATCCAAATGCACCTAGTGGAGCAACAATGCTAAGTTTCACAACAGATAAGCAAGAGTATTCTTTGGGTGAGGATGTGACAATTAGTATTCCTACTCCTGCTGAAGGACACGCTCTAGTAAGTATCGAAAATGGTAGTAAAGTGCTAGAACAGCATTGGGTAAAAACTGAAAAAGGAAATACAAACTTTAGCTTTAAAACAACTAAAGAAATGACTCCTAATGCTTATGTACACATTTCTTTGTTACAACCACATGAGCAAACTGCCAATGATTTACCAATCAGAATGTATGGAGTAATGCCAATCTTTGTAAAAGACAAAGATACTTACTTGAACCCTGTGTTGGATATGCCAGATGTATTGAGCCCAGAAAGTGAGACAACAATCAACATTAGTGAAAAAGATGGTAAGGCAATGACTTATACAATTGCTGTTGTTGATGAAGGTTTATTGGATTTAACAAAATTCAAAACTCCTGATGCTTGGGCATCTTTCTACAAAAAACAGGCTTTGGGCATCAAAACATGGGATATGTATGCTGATGTAATGAATGCTAATTCTGAAAAAATCAAGAGTTTATTAAGCATTGGTGGTGATGGTTATTTTGATGAAGAAGGTGAAAAAGATAAAAAACGTGCAAACCGCTTCAAACCAATGGTTAAGTTTATTGGACCATTCCACTTAGAAGCTGGAGCATCTCGTCAACATACTTTCATGATGCCAAACTATGTGGGTTCTGTAAAGACAATGGTTGTTGTGGGTGATAAAAACACAGGTGCTTATGGTAAAACTGAAAAGATCACTCCTGTTAAAAAGCCATTGATGATTTTAGGAACACTTCCTCGTGTTTTAGGCCCAGAAGAAGAAGTGAAACTTCCTGTGACAGTATTTGCAATGGATAAAAATATCAAGGATGTAAAAGTAAGTATTGAAAGTAATGACTTATTCATTTTACAAGATGAAGCAACAAAGAATATCCATTTTGATGAAGAAGGTGATCAAGTTGTGACATTTAGCTTGAAAATGAGTCCTAAAATTGGAGTCGGAAAAGTGAAAATTTATGCTGAAGGAAATGGTATTGAAGCCACTTATGAAGTAGAATTAGATGTACGTGTTCCAAACCCTAGAGTAGTAGATGTTTCTCAAAAAGTATTGGAGAATACTGAAACATGGACACAAGCATATAGTCCTATCGGAATGGAAGGAACCAATAAAACAACACTGGAAGTTTCTGCTGTTCCTCCGATCAATTTAGGAAAGAGATTGTCATATCTTATTCATTATCCTTATGGTTGTGTAGAACAAACTACTTCTTCTGTTTTCCCTCAATTATTCTTAAATACTTTGTTAGAATTGCCAAAAGAACAACAAAAAGAGATTGAAGAAAACATTGGAGCTGGTATTGAAAGATTACAAAAGTTCCAAGTAGCTGGTGGAGGTTTGTCTTACTGGCCAAATGGATATGAAGCAAACGAATGGGGAACAAACTATGCTGGTCACTTTATTATAGAAGCGAAAAAAGCAGGTTATCATGTACCTCAACACTTCTATGACAAATGGATTTCTTTCCAAAAGAAAAGAGCAAAGTTATGGAGTATGACTACTTATTCTTATAGCAAGACTACACAAGCTTATCGCTTATACTTATTAGCATTGGCAAATAATGCTGAAATGGGAGCAATGAACCGACTAAATAAGGATAACGATCTGCCTACTATTGCAAAATGGTATTTGGCTGCTGCTTATCACTTAGTAGGACAAACAGATGTTGCAAAAACATTGACAACTGGATTAAGTACTGATATTCCTGATTATCAAGAATTATCATATACTTATGGTTCTACAACTCGTGACCAAGCAATTATCTTACAATCATTAAGTGTAATGGATCAACGTAAAGCAGCTTTTGGTGTTGCTGAGCAAATTTCTCAAAAGTTAAGTGAGAGTAGCAGATGGATGTCTACACAAACAACTGCTTATGCATTGGTTGCTATGGCAAAATATGTAGGAGCTGGCAAAGATTCTAAAAGCTTCTCTTTTGAATATACAATTGATGGTAAGACAGAAAGTGTAACAAGTACTTCTCCTATTGCACAGATTGAAATTCCTAATACTGGAAATATCACTGTTAAGAAAAATCAAGGAAGTAATGTCTTGTACACTCGTATTATTCAAGAGGGTATTCCACTGAAAGGAGATGCTACTGACGCAAGCAATAATCTAAAACTTGATCTTGTATATAGAGACGTGAATGGTAACAAAATCAATCCTGCAAGTATCGAGCAAGGAACGGATTTCATTGTAGAAGTTGCTGTTTATAACCCTACAGGAAGAAGTTATAAAGAAATGGCATTGACACAAATATTCCCTTCTGGTTGGGAAATTCACAATGCTCGTTTGTTTAAGCAGAAATTTGCAAAACCAAGTGCAAAAGCTACTTATCAAGACATTCGTGATGATCGTGTAAATACTTTCTTTGACTTGGCTCCAAATCAAGAAAAAGTATTTAGAATCTTATTAAATGCTTCTTATGAAGGTAAATTCTACTTACCAACAATTTATAGTGAAGCAATGTATGATAAGAAAATTAATGCAAGAAGACATGGTATGTGGGTTGAAGTTGTTCGCTAAAATCCAATCATAAACTAAATAACAAAGGCATTCTGGATATTTCAGAATGCCTTTCTTTTCTATATAATTATGTTTTTTTCTCGTATCAAAAAATATTTTTCATTCCCTCCTCAAGCTTATTGGTTATTAGGGACTATTTCTATTTTGTACTTCTATAGTTGTTTACCTTACCCTCTATTTGAGCAACCAAGCTCTGTCGTACTTTTAGACAAAAACAAACAGTTATTAGGGGCTAAAATCGCAAAAGATGGACAATGGCGTTTTCCTCATAATAAAAAAGTACCTGAAAAATTCAAACAAGCAATCATAGCTTTTGAAGATCAAAACTTTGAAAAACATTGGGGTGTAGACATTACAGGAGTTATTCGAGCTTTTTACCTTAATATCAAGCATCAAAAAGTAGTAAGTGGTGGGAGCACAATTGACATGCAAGTCATTCGATTGGCAAGAAAAGGACAAGGACGTACATTTTTTGAAAAAGCTATTGAAATAATCTGGGCAACTCGTCTTAACACTAAATATAACAAAGATAAAATCTTAGCTTTTTATAGTTCAAATGCTCCTTTTGGAGGAAATGTAGTAGGTTTAGATGCTGCTTCGTGGAAATATTTTGGAAGAGATGCTCATGAATTGTCTTGGGCAGAACAAGCTACATTGGCTGTACTTCCTAACAGTCCAAGTCTTATTCACCTAGGAAAAAACAGAAATTTACTCAAAAAGAAACGAGATAAATTACTTCACAGGCTCTACAAAAATCAAGTTATTGACTCTTTAACACTAGAAACTTCTATTTTAGAGTCACTACCACACAAACCGCTACCATTACCTTCATTTGCTCCTCATTTATTAGAAAAAGTGAAAGCAGAACACAAAAACAATACTGTTTTTCATTCTACAATTGACTTACAGAAACAACTATTAGTTGGTCAAATTGTCGATCGACATTATCGTCATTTAAGAGAAAATCATATCAATAATGCAGCAGCTTTGGTGATTGATGTCAACACAAATGATATTGTCGCTTATGTAGGAAACACAGCTTGTTTTAATGAAAATGATGGTTGTAATGTAGATATTATTACTTCACCAAGAAGTACAGGAAGTATCATCAAACCCCTACTCTATTGTGCTTTATTGAGTGATGGAAAAATACTACCCAAAACTCTAATTCCAGATATTCCAACCTATTATGGAAGTTATGCTCCAAAAAATTATAACAAAGATTATGATGGAGCTGTATCTGCTCGAAAAGCATTAGCTCTTTCCTTAAATGTACCTGCTGTGCGAATGCTTGATGACTATGGGCAAGTTAAATTCCATAACTTACTACACAAACTAGGAACGACAACAATTAAGAAAAATGCAAATCATTATGGTTTATCCTTGATTTTGGGAGGTGCAGAAACCTCTCTTTGGGATTTGGGAAGTTTCTATACTGGGATGGCAAGAAGCCTCAAAAACTTCCCTAAATATAATAGTCAATATGAAATTGATGCTTATCGCCCATTGAATTTTAAATATCAGCTCAAAGCCAGACAGCCATTATTAAGTAAAAATGGAATTTTCAGAGCAGGAGCAATTTGGAATACCTTTGAAGCAATGCAAGAGGTTATTCGACCTTATGGAGAAGGTGAATGGCAACGATTTTCTTCTGCTCAACAAATTGCTTGGAAAACAGGAACAAGCTATGGTTTTCGAGATGCTTGGGCAGTAGGATGCACACCTAATTATGTAGTGGCTGTATGGGTTGGAAATGCAGATGGAGAAGGAAGACCAAATCTTGTGGGGGTAAAAGCTGCGGCTCCTATCCTATTTGATATTTTTGATGTTATGGGAGCAGGTGGAGCTTGGTTTCCTCAACCTTATGATGATATGCATCAAGTAAAAATATGTAATAAAAGTGGACATAAAGCATCTTCTTTATGCCAAGAATATTCTTCTGAATGGATTTGTAAAGCTGGACTTCCAACCAAACTATGTCCTTATCATAAATTGATACATTTGGACTTGAGTGGTAAATATCAAGTACATGGACAATGTGCTTCCCCTTCAGAAATGGTTCATCAACCTTTCTTTATCTTACCTCCTACTCAGGCATGGTATTACCAAAAAAAGCACCCTTCTTATCAAGTTTTACCTCCTTATCGAGAAGATTGTTTGACACAAATTAGTAGTAAGTCGACCAGTAAAACATTAGAGTTAATTTACCCAAAACCAAATAGTAAAATCTATGTTCCTGTAAATTTGGATGGTACAAGTAGTAGCACAGTGTTTGAAGCAAGTCATAATCAGTCAGAAACAACAATTCACTGGCACTTAGATAATGTTTTCATTGGAAGCACAAAACGCATTCATGAAATGGCATTTAACCCCAAAGCAGGAAAGCATACCTTGACATTGGTTGATGAATATGGAGCCAAAATTCAACAAAACTTTGAAGTTATAAAAAATAGTATTCAAAGTAAAAAATAAAAACTTAGGGAATTATGAAGCAAAAAGCCCTCTTTCATCAAGTGAATGAAAGAGGGCTTTTTTATATTTTGATATCTAATATCTTATTCTTCTACAACACCCATTGCAGAGAACTTGTCAATACGTTGCATAATACGATCTTCAGCAGAAACAGCATTCAATTCTTTCATTGTTGATAGAATTGTTTCTTTTACAGTTGAATACATTTCTTCTTTATTTCTGTGAGCTCCTCCTAGTGGCTCTCTCACAATACCATCAACCAAGCCATTTCCATGCATGTTTTCAGCAGTAAGATTCAAAGCTTCTGCAGCTTCTTCCTTGTGATCCCAGCTTCTCCATAAAATAGAAGAACAAGATTCTGGAGAAATCACAGAATACCAAGAGTTTTCTAACATCAATACTCTGTCACCTACTCCAATTCCTAATGC
Organism: Cytophagales bacterium; assembly: GCA_024232295.1. Taxonomy (GTDB): domain Bacteria; phylum Bacteroidota; class Bacteroidia; order Cytophagales; family JAAEPT01; genus JAAEPT01. The sequence continues at coordinate 6,382 of JAAEPT010000017.1, read as the reverse complement.
ACCACCAGAAGCACCTTCTCCAATAATGATACAAATAACAGGAACCTTCAACATGAACATTTCCTTGATATTACGAGCAATTGCTTCTCCTTGTCCTCTTTCCTCAGCTTCCAATCCAGGATAAGCACCCATTGTATCAATTAAAGTTACAATTGGCTTATTGAATTTTTCAGCTAATTTCATTAGACGCAATGCTTTACGGTATCCTTCAGGGTTAGCCATACCAAAATTACGCAATTGACGCATTTTTGTATTCACTCCCTTTTGTTGTCCAATGAACATGAAAGTTTGGTCATCAATTGTACCAAAACCTCCTACCATTGCTTTATCATCACGAACAGAGCGATCTCCATGTAATTCTACAAAAGTATCACACATATTCTCTACATAATCTAACGTTTGTGGTCTATCTGCATGTCTTGACAACAATACTCTTTGCCACCCAGTTAAATTAGTATATAAGTCTTGCTTCATCGTTTGAATTCTATCCTCTAGCGATTTGATAGCCTGTGCCATATCTTCACCACTACCAGTATCTGTTGCTAAAGTCTTCATGTCTTGCAATTTATCTTGCAAGTCTACTATTGGTTTTTCAAACTCTAAGTCCATATAAAATAGATTATTTTTCCCTACAATCTTTTCGTTTGCTTCTTTATCAAGAACCTCTTCTATTTACTGTACTAGGGCTCTTTGGGATGTAATATTAGTCCTATTTTCTCTACAATTGAAAGATAATTGAAATAAATTTTAAAAAAAATGCTTTTTTGTAGGAAAAATAAGAATTTGAAGGTATCATTTATATACGTGATTTATTTCACCCAATACACAAATATTTTATGGAACAAGATATTAAAGTTGCTGTTGATGCAGTAGTATTTGGTTACACTAGTGAAACAGGAGTTTCTGTATTGCTAATCAAAAGGAATATAGAACCTTATAAAAATATGTGGGCAATTCCTGGTGGTCTTGTCAAAAATGATGAAAGTTTGGAAGAAGCTGTTCAAAGAGAATTGCATGAAGAAACAGGAATCAATACATCTTACTTAGAACAGCTTTATAGTTTTGGCACCCCCAAAAGAGACCCTCGTAATCGTGTAATTTCTGTCACTTATTTTGCTTTGGTAAAACCTTCTGACTTTCAACTCAAAGCAAGCACTGATGCCATCGATGCTCAATGGTTTAACATCAAAGAACTTCCTACCCTAGCCTTTGACCACAAACAAATTCTAGAGGTTGCAATTAAGCGACTGAAAAGCAAAATCACCTATGAACCTATTGGTTTTGAGCTATTGGATGAAAAGTTTCCATTTTCAGAACTAGAGAAGTTATATACTACCCTACTTGACAGACCTATTGATCGAAGAAACTTTAAGAAAAAAATCTTAAAACTTAATGTTTTAGAAGAACTAAACGAAAAACAGAAACTAAAATCAGCGGGAAGACCAGGTAATTTATTTCGATTTAAAAAAGAACGTTATTTTTTATTACGAGAGCAGGGAATTGTTTTTGATATATAAGAACTTTTATCATTTGATTACTCAAAACTTATCTATAAATTCTATTAAACATTTATATAATATCTTAATTAATCAAACTATGAAACACTTTTTACAAATGAAAGAATTACTTCTTGTATTAGTAGCTAGTTTGCTGAGTACAGCAACATTTGCAGCACAATTTCCTGTTAGTGTTTATCACTCACAAAGTGATAATCTACTGGAAATGATGGTAAGTGACTCAATGTATGTAAGTGAACTAGAATCTAATGTGGCTGACAGGCTTAATGCAAATGAAGAAGACATTAGTCTTTACTTCAAAGGAGACACACTTATGTCTCAAAATGTCTTGACTTATTATGGTATTATGCCAAATGATACACTTTTATTGGGTATCAATCAAAGTAACAACGACCAAGACACTACACAAAATAATACTGAAGTTGTTAATCTTTATTTTGAGAATGAAAGCTTCAACCAAGGTCATTTTGCCAACCAGTTTGATGTAAATGAAGATAGTTCTCTTATTGTAATGGGCTATGTTCTAAAAGTATTTACAACAGGAAATGGAAATGATTCTTTGGGAGTTGTAAAATTGGTTGAAAACAATTCAAATGCTCGTATAAACCAAGATGTTGAATTTTTAAGATTAGCGAATCCAGAAGATTGGACATTCAATACTGAAGATAAGGCTTTTGAAATTCAAGATGGTGTTCTTTTATCAAAAGAACAATTAATGGCTTTAAATGATGAAAATAGAGAATTTGAAATCGTAATTGAATCTAAAGAAGGTCAACCTATTGGAAGTTCTAATGATCCTAAAGAAGATAATAATGATGATGATTCTTTTGAATTAAATTCAAGACAAGATGAAATTGATGGTGGTTTTGGTGAAGTTGCCAATTTAATGATAAACCCAGATTCTACGGCTACTTTTGACCTTATAATTGGAGTAAGTGCTTTTCAAACAATTGGTAATGACTTAGGAAATGTAAAGTTATATGCCAACGAAAAATTTAATGGTTTAGAAAAGGGAGATTTATTATTGACAGGAAGTACTTCTTGGACTTTTGATCAAGAAGATGAAGTATTTGTTAGTATTACCAATTTCACAACTACAAAAGAGCAAACTGTCGCTATTTTCTTAGAAGAAAAAGACATCTATGTAGATGTGACTCAAAAGTCTGAAGAAGAGTATGTGTTATTAAGCACTAGAGAAGACATCAAAGTTTACTATGAATTAAACTCTGATGATTATAATGATAGTGACTCTTATGCTGAAGCAATCGTAGAGGAAAAATTTGATGGTTCTTCTGAATTGAAAATTTCTCTTTATATCAATACAGAAGAGGATTTAACACAAGTATTGGGGGATGTTAACTTCCATACATTATTTGAAATTACAGATTTGGACATTGATGATGTATTATTTCCAATCGCTCCTGCTCAAATGTGGAGTTATGATGGTGATCAACAAGCATATGTCTTACGTGCTAGTATTGACTTAACAAAAGAGGAAACATTTGATTTCTTAGAAGGAACAATTGCTTATATCAACATTAATGATTTGAATGGTGGTATTGCATATACTAGTAGGCCTCAGGAAGAAGAATTAGAATTATTTGCAGTAAAATCACATGAGAATACAATTGATTCTTCGTCTACAACAATTTCATTTTATTATGATGCACTAAGCAATGTATTTATGTATGCTGAATTTGTTGTAAAAGCAAAAGATGGAATCAATTTAGATACTCTTTTAGGAGCTTCTGGTTTATTTAGAAATGATGAAGTTATCATCCCTTTATTAATGGGTACTGAGTGGAAATTTGAAAATGGTTTCTACACTGCTTGGGCAGAAGTAAGATTAAATCAAGAACAAATTGAAGCACTTGATAATGATGACGATGAAGATTTAAACATCTCTGTTTTACATAAACAAAAAGATGAGCTGGTATTAACAACTGATAATCCTGCTTATGGATACTATTCTTTAAATAACCTTACAACAGATTTAAAAGAGGGATCTGTAGAAGTACTTTTTAGTAATGATGAACAAGGAAACCCTGTAATGTATATTTCTGCAGAAGTATTTGCAGAAGACCAAGTGAATGCTCTTGACATCTTAGGAAATTTAGTTTTCTTTGCTAGTGAAGATATTACTGATGAAGGTGTAACAGAAGGTGATCCAATTGTCATTCCTTTCACAAACTCTAGCTGGTCTTATGACACAGATAAAGATGTATATGTTGCAGAGACAACTGTTTTACTGGATGAGAAACAACTAAGCATCCTAAGAAACTATGATGAAGTTATTCAAATTATTGTAACTGATGTTAATAATATTGATGATGTTGTTCTTACTTCTCTTCCATTATTTTATGATGAAGTCAACTTAAATATTACTCGTGAGTATAGTGAAAACTTTGGTGCAAGTATTGTTGAAATTTTAGGTATTCAAAACCCAGATAGTACAATGAGTATTGAATTTGAATTTGCTGTATCTACAATTGGTGATTCTGATACTTTATTAGGAGATATTCACTTAGTAAGTAATGAAGGTTTATTCAAAATACTTGACCTAGAATCTGATTGGTCTTATGATGCTGAAAATGATGTATTCACAACAAGTGCTTCTGTTGATTTCACAAAAGAAGAGACTGAATTTTTAATAGACAATGATGTTTATTTCAATGTTCTGAATGCATTTGACCCTTCAAAAATAGTATTGACTGATAGAGACATCATCACTAATATTAGCAATGCACTTACAAAAGAAGTAACAATAGGAACAAGTACAGGAAATATTCATATTATAACAAATGAAAAAGCTACTGTGACTATTTATAATACTTTAGGTCAAATTGTAAGTAACACTACTGTGAATGGTAATACTACAATTCCTACAAATACAACAGGTCTTCATATTATTGTAGTAGAAACAGCTACAAATACTACCAAAGAAAAAATTACTTTACACTAAAGGATATATATTACTGTCCTCAAAAAAAGCTACCCAGCATACTGGGTAGCTTTTTTTTATTTGAATCAACAAAAACATGTATTCAATAAGAAACTGTTTAGGTTCTCTAATTATTAAAGTATTTTTTTGATTATTAGCAACTTATGTGTAAATTCCATTTTATAATTCATTTTATCACACTTAAAAATTAGTTTATGAAACACGTTTTACAAACAAAACAACTGCTAATATTAGTAGTTGCAAGTTTACTAAGCAGTGGATTATTTGCAAAAACTTTTCCAGCGTACAGAATAAGTCTTGATGATGTCGATACGACAAATTTCGATTTTGATACTACGGATTTTGTAATTGATGACACTACTGACTTCAATTTCGACACTACTGATTTCGTAATTGATGACACTACTGACTTCGATTTCGACACTACTGATTTCGTAATTGATGACACTACTGACTTCGATTTCGACACTACTGATTTCGTAATTGATGATTCTACTGATTTCGATTTCGATACTACTGACTTCGTAATTGATGATTCTACGGATTTAGACTTCGATACTACTGACTTCGTAATTGATGATTCTACGGATTTCGATTTCGATACTACTGACTTCGTAATTGATGATTCTACTGATTTCGACTTCGATACTACCGACTTCGTAATTGATGATTCTACTGATTTTGATTTCGATACTACTGATTTCGTAATTGATGATTCTACTGATTTCGATTTCGATACTACTGACTTCGTAATTGATGATTCTACTGATTTCGATTTCGATACTACTGACTTCGTAATTGATGATTCTACTGATTTCGATTTCGATACTACTGATTTCGTAATTGATGATTCTACTGATTTCGACTTCGATACTACTGGTCTTGGTGATATCGTTACAAACACTACTGAGCTTAACTTCAATAGTGAGAGCTTCGATGATGGTTCATTCACAAATGCTATCACTGTTGATGCAGAGACTTCAGAAATTCTTATGGGATTTGTAATTAAAGTAAGTGCTACAGGATTAGGTGATGATTCTTTAGGAGTTGCCAAACTAGTAGAAATTGGTGATATTTTAAGAACAAGTGAAGATGCTTCATTCTTAGATTTGGCAGGACCAGAAGATTGGGCATTTAATGCTGAGACAAATGAATTTGAAATTACAAGCAGTGTTCCTTTAACAGAAGAGCAATTCAATGCATTGAATGATGATAGCAGAAACATTCAGTTAGTTATTGAGTCTAAAGATGGAGCTCCTATTGCAAACTCTGATCGTATTACAGATGTAGAAGAGGCTCTTAGCCAAGATACTGATGTAACTGTAGGAACTAGTGCAGGAAACATTCACGTTACTTCTAACGAGGAAGTTACTGTAACTATCTATAACACTTTAGGACAAGCTGTAAGCACTTCTACAGTAAATGGATCTGGTACAATTTCAACAAACGGAAGTACTGGTGTTCACATCGTTGTAGTTGAATCTGCTGCTGGAGCAACAAAAGAAAAAGTTGTTTTATACTAATTATAAATCAACATAACAATTATAAAAAAGACCACTCATTTTTGGGTGGTCTTTTCTTTTTTTTTTAACTACAAATAACTCTTGTTAATCAATCTGTTATAAATTGTAGAATCTTCTAAAGTCATTTCTCCATTTTTATACTCAAAAATAACTTTTCCTTCTTCAATTCGAGTTTTATGTTCTTTATCCTCTTTCTTACCTTCAATTTCTTCAAAGAAAATAGAATCTAACTCATAACTTATCGTTAGTATATTTTCATTCATACTACTGGACAAAAGGGTTTTGATGATGTCTATAATATTTTTTGTTGTTCAAATTTTGGATAATATATTGAATGAAATTTTCAAGAGAATGGCAAACTTGATTGATCTCTTGTAATC
>JAAEPT010000016.1 GCA_024232295.1 Cytophagales bacterium | reverse complement strand
TTTCTTTTTTCACAGAAATCAGAAATTACGCATCATACATTCTCAATAACAACCAAAGTATAATTGAAAACGGAGAAGATTTACAAGTATGGACTGACCTGGGAGCTGATGAAAAAACCATTAAGAAAAGGGAAAAAGAACTTCATAAATTTCTAACTCAAATCTCAGTTGAACGACCTAAAGCCAAAAGACGTGTAAGACCGAAATTTAAATTTACAGTTAATGAACTTATAAAGGAAGTTGCTCCAGACAACAAAAAGCTGTTTGGAATGAACGAAGAGTTTGTTAATCATGAATACAAACACACAGGCGGACTAATGGAATGGTCTTCTGGCGGAGGTGCAGGCATTGTATACTTTGAAGGACAAGGAAAACGAATTTCAGCAAAGTGGTTAGACAGTCAAACTTTAGAAATAACCCATGAAAAAGGACTTGTTTTCACAAAAAAGGAAGAAAGTTCATATTTCTGCGGAGATGAAGTAATTATAAAATATGTAGAAGAATAACTCACTACAACATGCTGTATATTTCATGACTGGTTAGTGATTTTCGAGGCTTTAGTTCTTCGTAGAAATCCCGTCAATCTGCAAGATTGACTAGCTTCAGAGGACAAATTTAGCAAGTCAATCTTGCAGATTGACTACGTGGTAAACCGAAATTTCACTACCTTGAGTTCAGCCACAAAAACATACAGTAAACATTGTAGGTAATTATAAAATAAACGTTGACAAAAGTCGTTAATACAATAAAAATAAGCGATATGAAAAACATAGTTATAGGAACAGTTTTAATCTTAGGGTTTGCACTATCAGGATGTAAAAAAGAAGGTGAAGATCATCCTTGTTACGATAGTTCTCTCGTTCATGAAGATGTTTGTACTACGGATTGTCCAGGATTTGAAGGCTGTGACGGAAAAACTTATTGCAATGAATGTGAAGCAGCAAGAAATGGGATTGGACCAAAATAATAAATAAAAACTAAGTACTGATTCAAAATTATAAATGAAGTGATTTAAAGTTTTAGGTTTCATAACTGTATAACTGACTGATTTACAGCAAAACACTCTTACTTTTAGTTAGATATTTATAGTACTAATCAAAGCAGATGTTAACTAACTGAAATACAAGTACTTATTTGTGTTTTATCAACAAAACCTTAAATGACTTCAATATAAAATCTGATTATTTTCGTATAATTACTAAAAAAGTTATGAAACAATCAGGTCGTCCACCAAAGATATTAGAATTAGGAGAAGAGTCTATACAAGAATTAGAAAATCTTCAAAAAACAAGTAAATCCTCTTTTGTTAGTCAACGTTGTCATGCAGTATTATTGAAAACACAAGGTTATAGTTACTCAGAAATAGCAAGGATAGTTGGTTTTAAAGATTCACAACCTGTTCTTCGTTGGGTACATCGTTATCAAAAAAACGGTATCCAAGGTTTACTTACTAAAAAAGGACAAGGTCGTCCTTCTATTCTTCAAGAAGAAGATATTGAAGTGGTTCAGCAAAAAGTTAAAAATGAACGTCA
>JAAEPT010000015.1 GCA_024232295.1 Cytophagales bacterium | reverse complement strand
TTATAGCAATCCTCTAAGAAGCTATACAAATGGATCAATCTTAATTTAAGTTGCATTATTTAAGATAATCATTTTTTAGCTTCTTTTTTTAGCTAATTCCAACCCTTAATTCACATAATTTATTATTTAAGATGTAAATGCTAATTACAATTAGTTCAAAAATCCAACCCCATAAAACAAAAAAAGCCCAAAACCTTTAATAAGATTTTGGACTTTTGAAAGTGGGCCCAACAGGGCTCGAACCTGTGACCCTCTGATTATGAGTCAGATGCTCTAACCAACTGAGCTATGGGCCCTAAAAACAATCTCCTAGAGGAGTTCTTTGTTTTTGGGACTACAAAACTACATATTTGTATTTTAAATGCAAACGAATTTTATAAAAACATTATGAACTTTCAAAAAATTAAAAATATCATCTTTGATTTGGGAGATGTGATCATCAATATTGACTTTATGTTAACTTTCAAAGCTTTTGAGGAGGTAAGCCCTTATACTTTGGATGAAACAATTAACTTGTTTGAAAAACATAAAATTTATGATGTTGTTGAAAGAGGAGGAATGAATCATGCAGAGTTTGCGGATTTCTTAAAGAATATTTTTAAACTTGAGCTGAGTGATGAAGAAATCTTAAAGCGTTGGTCTGCTTTGTTATTAGATATTCCAAAAGAACGTATCGACTTAATTCAAGAGTTACAACAAAAGTATCGCATTTTTGTATTGAGTAATACTAGTTCTCCTCACATTGTTGATGTAAACGAAATTTTACAAAAAGCTACAGGAGTTCAAGACCTAAAAGATTTGTGTGAAAAAGCATATTATTCTTATGATATTGCCATGAGAAAACCTGATGCAGAAATCTATGAATATGTTCTAAAGGATAGTAATTTAAAAGCAGAGGAAACATTGTTTTTGGATGATAATAGTGATAATATCGTAGGAGCTCAAAAGCTCGGAATTCATACCATTCTTGTACAGAAACCAACTTGTATCACAGAATACCTAAAAGATGCCTAAACCTAAAGAGAATAAGTTTAGAACCTATGCCATTCATATTGGCTTATTTATCTTAACTTTTGCCACAACAACCATTGCAGGAACAGAACATTCAGTAAGCCCTTTCTTTGCACTTAATTCTGGAAAAGATGGAATTGAGTTTATCTATACTTGGAAGGATTTACAACAAGGGATGCTATTTTCCATTCCTTTTCTACTTGTGCTTACTGTTCATGAATTTGGACATTATTTTGTTGCCAAATTTCATAAAGTAAAGACGAGTTTGCCTTATTACATTCCTTTGTGGATTCCTGTTTCGTTTCCTATTCCAGGAACCATGGGAGCAGTCATTCGCATTAGAGAAGTGATTTACAACAAGAAGCAATACTTTGATATTGGAATTGCTGGTCCTTTGGCAGGTTGGGTAGTTGCTATTGGTTTTATGTGGTATGGTTATACACACCTACCACCACAAGATCATTTATTGCATTTGCATCCAGAATACAAAGAGTTTCTAAGCAAAGACAAAGAGCTTGATGCTAGTATACAAGAGTATATGCAACACTACAAAAAAGAGGGGTTAGCTACTTATCTTAAGGAAAACCCAGAAGCAAAAGTTGATGAATCGGACTTTCAAATTCCTTTGTTGAAAGTAGGGAAAAACCTCACCATGTTATTCTTTGAGAAATTTGTTGTAGAAGACAAATCACGCATTCCTTCTTCTTATGAAGTTTATCATTATCCTTTTATTTATGCAGGCTTTCTCTCTCTCTTCTTTACCTTTCTAAACTTGTTACCCATTGGTCAACTTGATGGAGGACACATTCTCTTTGGGATGATTAAGGAACGTTATCATAGAATAAGTTCTCTAATTATTTTCATGGCTTTTGTGACTTATGCTAGTTTGGGATTAAATTTTAGAGATTGGATAATTACTGATACAGGAGACAATTATGGTTTTCTAAGCAATATTTTCATTTACTTAGGACTAATGTATATTATCTTCTCAAAAGCTATAGAAAGTAGACGTACTGCTCTTACCATTGCATTAAGCTTCACTTTGGTTAATTTGGGAACATTTGTATTGATTCCAGAGCTTACTCCCAAAGGATATTCTTCTTGGTTATTCTTTGCCTTTATCTTGGCAAGAGTCTTGGGAATCTACCACCCTCCTACTTTTGATGGAGATGCAAAGCTAGATACTAAGCGAAAAGTATTGGGTTGGATTGCATTTTTTATTTTTGTGATTTCATTTTGCCCACAACCATTTGACTTGGTGATGATTTAAGGGACACTCAATGAAAAAAGTTGATTTCTCAAAAGTAAAACACTCTTCTACACTAGGTTCTTGGTTCATCAAAAACAACTGTAATCTTGTCTTTCTTGATCAATATTCTCATCAACTATTTGTATTGGGTATTGATCAAGAAAAACAATTACAACTTCATCAACAAAACTTCTCTAATAGTACCAAGCTTTCCCTTTACAAAAATTCATTATGGATAAGTTCAGAAAAAGAACTTCATCATTTTGAAAATAAACTCCTTCCTAATCAGAATTTTTATGGATATGATAAAGTCTTTACATTTCAACAAAAATATACTTACCCAAACATTAATATCCATCAGCTTTCTATCAATGAGATGGGCTGTCCAATCATTCTTGACAAAAAACAATCTAAAGTATTTTGCTTAGATACAGAACAAGGTTTTGTCCCTTTGTGGGAACTACCAAATACTTTACAAAAAGATTATTTTTTGATTGGTATCAATACTCATGGAGACATAAAATATGCAAGTCTTACTCATAAAAGACGAGTAACAAAGCAAAGTTTATTATTCAATATGACAACCAATGAAGCGATATGTTATAAACTTTCTCAACCTTCTCCATCAAGTATTTACCAAGACAAAATTTGGTTATTTGAAGCAAATACTGGCTATTTTGGTTACATAGAACAGGAATCAAAAACGTTTGTACCTTTTATCTTCTGTAATGAGAAGATACAAAGTATTAACTTTATTCATCACTATGCTATTTTGGGCTTCTCTGAAAATCAAACAGGCTTTTTGATTCTTAACTTACAGTCTCAAATTATTGAAGAAAAAGTCTTTTTTGAGCAAGAAATCTCAGACATTTCAGGGATTTGTATTATACCTAGTACTAAGCAAATCTTGATAGATAAATCAATAAATTTTATAGAACAATAAAAAAGTAGTTTTTTTAAGAAAAAAAAGTTAATTTTATTTGTAGGAATCTATACCAAAAATTTTAAGGGTATAAATTACACTTAAGAAAAAACATTAAATCACAGAGAAACATGAAGTTTGTTGTATCTTCTTCCGCATTACAAAAACAATTATCAAATATCAATGGTGTAATAGCCTCTAGTCCTATCGTCCCAATTTTGGATAATTTTCTTTTTGAAGTAAGTGCCAACACTCTTACCATTACAGCATCAGATTTACAAACATCTGTCGTGACAAAAATGGAAATCGAATCTGATGAATCTGGTAGTATTGCTATTCCTGCCAAAATATTATTGGACACATTAAAAAATCTTCCAGAACAACCAATTACATTCTTAATAGACTTGAATACTTACAACATTGAGTTAGAATCTGAGAATGGACAATACAAACTTTCTGGAGAGAATGCAACGGACTTCCCACAAGTACCAAGTGTACCTGATACCGAAAACTTAGAAATTCCTGCTTCTGTTTTGTCTACTGCTATTTCAAATACAATCTTTGCAGTGAGCACAGATGAGTTAAGATTGGCTATGACAGGAATCTATATTGATGCAAATAGCTCTAGTACTACATTTGTAGCTACTGACGGACATCGTTTGGTTCGTGTACGCAGAACAGATATTACAGCAGAAAGTACAAATAATGTAATCATTCCAAGAAAGGCTCTTAATTTATTAAAGTCTTCTTTGCCTTCTGATGAATCAGAAGTATCTGTATCATTGACTGATTCAAATGCTTTCTTTACTTATGGAAATAGCTTGATGGTTTGTCGCTTAATTGATGAGCGTTACCCAGACTATGAAAATGTAATTCCAACAAACAACCCTAAGCATTTATTAATTGACCGCACAGAGTTATTACGTTCACTTAAACGTATTTCAATTTATGCTAGCAAATCTACACATCAAGTGCGTTTAGGAATTTCTGAAAACAAACTAGAGGTTTCTGCTGAAGATCAAGATTTTGGCAATGGTGCAAATGAAACATTAGTTTGTGAATATAGTGGTGAAGCAATGGATATTGGTTTCAATGCTAAGTTCTTATTAGAAATGCTTAATAACTTAACATCAACAAGTGTTCGTTTAGAATTGTCTGAGCCAAATAGAGCAGGTATTTTAATTCCTGTATCAGATAATGAAAGTGAAGATATCTTAATGCTTGTAATGCCAGTAATGTTGAATACACATTCATAAACTTCATTGCTCAAAAATATTGATACAAAAAAATGCCATTGTGATAAACTCACAATGGCATTTTTCATACTTATTTCTTAAGATTTTTATTCTCCAAAAGAAGAAATTCTATCTTCAAATTCATTACCCATTTTACCTCCATAAATTCTTTTATACATAATAAATTGTGCACAGAAAGAAAGAGGAATAGTGACAATTAGTCCTAAACCACACACAAGTGCTCCTGCAAAATTTATAAGAGCTAAAATAATGAACATAATGATGAAAGATCCAACATTTTTCATTACAGCTTTTCTACTAGCTTCCATAGCATCCCAAAAACCAACTTCCTTATCCACAAGCACAAAGTTTGTCAGTGTGTAAAAAGTTGTTAAAATTAAATAACCTAAAAATAATATGGACGTGATTCCAGCAGAAGGTAAAAAACTTGTAGGGTCAACTCCTATCATGTTTTGAGCAAATCCTTGTGGGTTAGTCATGATTTGAGCCCAATCTTCCACTGTAAAAGGTAATGTTACAATTCCTGCAATAAAAATTGGCAAAGCAAAAACAAACAACATTAACTGAAACATTAAAGCTTGTCCCAAATAAGTAAAACCTTGGAAAAAGTTTCCAAACTCTTTATCTCCTTTATAAGCTCTTGTTACATATACATAAAACCCTAAAGATAAAGCCATAAGCAGTACTTGTTGAATCACAAAACTAGTAATACCAGCACCAATAACAACACCTACATTATCACCTATAAAAGGAAAAATGATAAGTCCCAATACTCTTTGCAACACATTACTAATGATGAAATAAATGAAACCATAACCAACAAGTTGACCTAAGTTATCTTTGCAAAAATCCCATGCTTCAGAAAGAACATCCCCTACTGACAAATTAATTTCTTTCGATAATGCTTCATTCACATCATCCTTTGTAAACTTTTCATTCATAATTTATAATTTAATAATACTTATTCACCAAAAGACTCTATCTTCTCATCTAGTTCATTCCCTAGGTAATATGTATCCTTAGAAAAACCCAAAATAGGCATCATAATCCCTCCAAAAAAGACCATTAATATACCATAAGTCTCACTTTTCCCAAAAGCTTTTGCTAATTCAATATTGATTTTAAAAGCATAGATAATATTAGCAATTGGAATAAAAAACATAAAAAACCACCAAGTTGGTTTTCGAATAATCTCTAAGAGTACAATAAAGTTGTAAATAGGAATAAAGATAGCCCATCCAGGTTTACCTGCTTTTTCATACAACTTCCATCTCCCCATAATTGAAAATATTGTTAAAGGAAGAATAATGACTAATTGTACAATAAAAAAAATCACACTGTAATACTCTGATTCCACTTGATTCTATTTTTAAAAGTTAAAAATTAAAATAATGCTTCAAAGGTAAATGGAGTGTGCTATAAAAACAAAACAAAACGTAACAAATGTTATTTACATTAGTTTTGACACCAACGTAAGCCATCTATTTGGCAACTCTCCATTTACTGCCATTTGATAATCCTCATAAGCACAAGGAAAAGTATAAATATCATCTACCAACATCCACCACTTTTCAGTAATATTATGCTTATAAAAAGTCATCTTTTCTTGCGTTTTATCATCAAATGAAACAATGTACTTGGTGAAAGCAGAAGACGAAAAATCTAAATCAGTTAGGCGATGTTTATAACCTTCTATGAAATACCAAATCATAGTAGCTACAACCTTTGCAGATTGATTACGATTATCTAATAATGGATTATATTCATACAAACCAATTGTTCGTAATTTATCACTTGCTCCTGCATACCATGTAAGCTGACAAGCTTCTTCTGAACTCAATCCAAAAGGAACACTATCAAATGTAGCTGAAAAATCTCCACTACGAATGGCAGAAACATCAAAAGAAAATAAGTGTGCATCTCTAAGCTTAGGCTCTAATGCAGGGATATTTCCCTTAATCTCCCCCACTCTTTTGATATTTTCCCACATACTTGCCAAACTTCTTGTTGTTAATTCATCTGTCAAATATGATTGATAAGCCAAATGTGTATAACTCCATAAATAGCTTTTTTTAGCATCTTCAGGATATAATACTTCATCCAAATAACTCTTACTTAATCCTTGCTCAATAGATTCTTGATCCAAATACGCATCAACATTCACAAAATTAAGCATCGGTTCTCGTGTCTCAAATGCCCTATATTGAGCTAATACCATATCATGTGAACCACCAATAATTAGCGTGATGATATCATTTTGCATAAAAAATTCACAAAGCTCTCTCAAAGCTCCATGAGTATCTTCCAAGGTAAGCCCTTGTTTGATATTTCCAAGATCAACAACTTTAGGACAAAAAGAACCCTTTTGTAATTTGTAAAACTCCTTACGTACTTGATTTGGTCCTAATTTAGTTCCTTTGTTATTGATTGTACCTCTTTGTTCAGGAACACCAATAATTGCAATTTTAGCATCCTTCCACTTTGGAAATTTATCTACATAAATATCTAAATCATAAATCCATGAATTTTGTCCTTTGATGCTTTGGGTTAGTTCTTTTGATATGGGCTCTAAAAAAAATGAGAGATTCATGATGGATTATTTCTTTTTCTTTCTCGAATATAAAAAAAGGAGAAGTATAAACATACTTCTCCTTTCAAAATATCATAATAATCTTCCAGATTAACCTCCGAAGTCGTCAAATAATACGTTTTCTTTTGGAATACCAAAATCATCACACATTTTCAAGACTGCTTGGTTCATCAATGGAGGTCCACAGAAATAGAATTCGATTTCTTCTGGCTCTTCGTGCTTGTTCAATTGTTGATCAATTACAGCTTGGTGAACAAATCCTAAGAATCCATCTCCTTCTGGATCATCCATATCTTTCTTCGGTTTCCAATTATCCTCTTCTGTTGGATCAGAAAGTACAATATGGAATTGGAAATTAGGGAATTCTTTTTCAATCTTTCTAAAGTGATCAATATAGAATAATTCACGCTTAGAACGACCACCATACCAGTAAGTTACTTTTCTACCAGTTTTTAATGTGTGGAATAGATGGAATAAGTGTGAACGCATTGGAGCCATACCAGCACCACCACCTACATAAATCATTTCAGCTTCAGTTTCCTTAATAAAGAATTCTCCATAAGGACCAGATACAGTTACTTTGTCTCCAGGCTTTCTAGAGAATACATAAGAAGAACAAACTCCTGGGTTAACATCCATCCACTTATTAGCAGCTCTATCCCATGGTGGAGTTGCAATACGGATTGTTAACATTACAATGTTTCCTTCGGCAGGGTGGTTAGCCATAGAATAGGCTCTAAATAAAGGCTCTGGGTTTTTCATTGTTAAATCCCATAAACCAAATTTATCCCACTCTCCTTGGAACTCGTCCAATTTTGGATGGTGCTCTGGGTGAGCATCAATGTTAAAGTCTTTGAAGTCAACTTCTACCGCAGGAACGTCAATTTGGATATAACCACCTGCTTCGAAGTCTAATGTTTCTCCTTCAGGAAGTTTTACAACAAATTCTTTAATGAAAGATGCTACATTATAATTAGATACAACTTCGCATTCCCATTTTTTAATTCCAAATACTTCTTCTGGAACCTCAACTTGCATATCTTCCTTTACTTTCACTTGGCAAGACAAACGAACTTTTTCGCCTTTCTCTTTTCTACTCAAGTGACCCTCTTCGGTAGGAAGTACTTCACCTCCTCCTTCTGGAACTTTACACTTACACATGGCACAAGTACCACCACCACCACAAGCAGAAGGTAAGAATAAATCTGCTTGAGAAAGTGTAGTTAACAGGGTTGAACCTGCTGGCACTTTGATTTCTCTTTCACCATTGATTGTGATGGTAACATCTCCACTTTGAACTAGTTTTGCTTGAGCAAAAAGTAAGATGAATACCAACAACATGATCACAATAGTAAAAGCTACGATTGATGCAACTACGCTTAACATGTTACTTAACTTTTAAATAGTTATTGATAATAATTAATCGAAACAAATATATTTAATAAAAGGAGAAAGTTCAATCTTAAGAAGAGGATTCAATATTATTAAGAACCATTCAAAATAAGTTCTTCCAGGTACCTTTCATCCAGTTATATTTGAGGGTACTCGGAAGTGCCTTCCACCAATATTTGTTAACTTCTACAGAGAAAGAAGGTTGCATATAGCAATTAATGACACAGCCTTCACAAGCTGGTAATTTTCCTTCTAAACCAACTAGGTTTTGCACCTCCTGTGAATGATACAAATCAAAGAGTTGATTATCGATTGTAAATTCCTTTTCACCTAGGTGGTAACAGGGAACAATCAATTTATTGGAAGGAGAAATAACGATTGTAGAACTCCCTGCTTTACATACAGGATTGTCAATATGATTCCCTCCATCTTCTCTCAGTGTCAAAAATGCTTCGTTGAGGTATACATTTTTCTTTTTTGCCCATTGCTTCAACTCTTGGATAGCTTTTGAAGAAAGTAAATTTTCTGTAGCTACTTCACCATAATCAAATACTGGATTTAGGATTAAGACCAAATTATTTGGCAAAATAAACTTTTCGTAAACAGCCTGTATTTGGTGCACATTATCCTCAAAAACTGTAAACAGAATATCGGGTTTTTCTCCTAGAGATTTTGCAACATCAATTGATTCTACAAAGAAGTCATAACAGGCTACTCCTCTAGACTCATCATGTTCTTCTTTGGTAGGGGCATCCAACGAGAAATGAAGCATATCAACCAAACCTTTCAACTGATTTGCATACTTAGGATATAACAGTGTATTGGTTGTGATTGTTGTAATAAACCCCATTTCCTTTGCTACAGATAGCATTTGAGGTAATTCTCTATGCAACAAAGGTTCTCCACCAGTGAAGTCAATTACCTTGACTCCCAATTTTTTCAAATCAGATAAGTTCTTTCTAACCTCATCAATTTGAATGTATGGAGAAGGTTTTTCCCAAATATCACAAAAGCCACATTTGGCATTACAGCGATACGTTACATAATAATTACATAAAACAGGCTTTTTAACAATACGCATAAGTCCACAAAAAAAGCCCAACAAATTTTGTTGAGCTTTCGATATTTTATTGAAATACTTAATTATTTAAGCATTGTAATAATTTCTGTCAAACGTTGTTTCAATTCTCTTCTATCAACGATAAAGTCTAAGAAACCATGATCTAATACAAATTCTGAACTTTGGAATCCTTCTGGTAAATCTTTACCAATTGTTTCACGAATTACACGAGGTCCCGCAAAACCGATCAAAGCACCTGGTTCAGAGATATTGAAATCTCCTAACATTGCATAAGAAGCAGTAACTCCTCCCGTAGTAGGATCAGTTAATAATGAGATATAAGGAATCTTATCTTCTGCTAATAATGCTAATTTAGCTGATGTTTTTGCCATTTGCATTAGTGAAAAACCAGCTTCCATCATTCTAGCACCACCAGACTTGGAAATCATCATAAATGGAATCTTGTTTTCTCTAGCATAGTCAATTGCTCTTGCAATTTTCTCACCTACTACAGAACCCATAGACCCTCCAATGAAAGAGAAATCCATACAAGACACAACCAAATCATGTCCGTTTACTTTACCTACTGCAGAACGAACAGCATCTTTCAAACCTGTTTTGTTCTGAGAAGCTTTGATTCTATCAGGATAAGCTTTTGTATCCTTAAAAGATAATGGATCGCCAGAAGACATATTTTCGTCTAATTCTGTGAACTTATTATCATCAAATATAATTTCGTAATATTCTTTTGAACCAATACGTACATGGTATCCATCTTCTGGACATACGAAACAATTGTTCTCTAATTCTCTCTTTTGAATAATCGCCCCACCTGGTGTTTTAAACCATAATCCATCAGGAGTTTCTTTCTTTAACTCCGTAGGCGTTACTATACCTTTTTCTTTTCTTGCAAACCAAGCCATATTCTAGATATTCTATCGTTACGAATAACAAATATATGTTTTTTTTAGAATCCTCTTACTTTTTTTTGTCCTTTTCTCTCTTTTGCTTATTCTTCTCCAACTCCTCTTCTGTCACAAAACCTTTGGATTTCAGAACAGATTCAAAGAAACGAATTTCGTTTGGTGAATTGAAAATAGAAGTAGGAAGATGAATAATGTGTACATTAATTCCTTTCTGACCTTCCATAAAAACTGCAAAATAATCTGGACGCACTTTTACATGAGAAACTTGCTTCCAAGTAATTGGGTATCCTTGTTTGGTATTAATCTTCACTAGAATGTTTTGGCTAGTGATCTCATAATTTACTTTTTCAAAAAGCATTTGTCCTTGCTCTGTTTGAGACATTCCCATAAATTGAATGTACCAAAATAAAATGTAAAGCAAGTACAAAACAATACCTCCCAAAATCCACCAGATAGAACCTGGTAACAACAAACCAATTAATGCAATTACTGCAGGTACAGCATTCACAAATATCCAAGGTTTTACAGTAAGAATGTTATTCATTCCTAATCCTCTATACACCTCTGGGTCTAGTTTGTATTTTTTTGTTGTAATCTTCATTTATAAATTATTAAAAAGCTTTTAAACTCATGTCTTTACTCATAATTGAATGTGTGAGAGCACCCACAGAAATAAAATCTACACCTGTTTCTGCCACTGCTCTAATTGTTTTTTCAGTAATTCCTCCAGATGCTTCTACTTCTACCTTTCCATTGATTAATTGTACAGCCTCAGTCATTTCTTCTGGGCTCATATTATCCAACATAATACGATGAACACCTTCCGCAGCAAGAGCTTCTTTTACTTCTTCCAAATTACGAGTTTCAACCTCTATTTTTAGGTCTTTGTTCTTCTCTTTGAGATAAGAAACAGTAGATGCCACAGCTTTGGTGATGCCTCCTGCATAATCAATATGATTATCTTTCAGCATTATCATATCACACAAATTGTAACGGTGATTGTATCCTCCACCAATAATTACAGCCCACTTCTCCATCAAACGGAAGTTTGGAGTAGTCTTACGAGTATCTAATAACTTAGCATCTGTACCCTTTATTAAAGAATTGAGATATTTGGTATAAGTAGCAATACCACTCATTCTTTGCATACAGTTCAACACTAGTCGTTCTCCTTTAAGGATTGACAATGTACTTCCTTCTACTGTAAAAGCAATATCACCATGCTTTACTTGAACACCATCTCTAATCAATAAATTGAAACGAAGAGATGAATCTACCATCAAGAAAATGCGTTCAGCCAAATTAACACCAGCCAAAATGCCTTCATCTTTGATAATAAGTTGTGCTCTACTTTGTGCACTCCCATCAAAACAAGCTAATGAAGAGTGATCACCATCACCAACATCCTCAGCTAATGCTAACTGAATAAAACTATTGATGGCTATTTCTGATAAATATTCTAAACTCACAGCACAAAAATACAAATTAAAAACAAAAAAGCACCCACCCTTTGAGGTGAATGCTTTTAATTTAATTCTTTTCTTATGATTTATTATTCTCTTGTGAAATCTAAAGTATCAATTCGATATACTGAGCCTACTTTTTTGAGCTTCATATAAACCCTAAAAGTTATGTTTTCACAGGTATATGAACCAATTGCATATTTGGCTCCTCCAGGAGATTCTCCTTTATGAATGTATGAAAAACCTTTGGATGGGTATTTTTGAAAAAAGTCCTTCAATACAAACTTAGCTTGTGTACTGCTATAAGTAGCTTCTTGACTTTCTATTTTTAAATCAACTTTGCTATCCAAATATTTTGAAATAGCCTCTGAGTCACCTGCTTGAATTGCCAAACGTAATTCTGAAAAAATTTCATTTTGAGCAAGAGAAGTATGGTAACCAAACATCCCTAATACCAAAACAAAGAATAATATTATATTTCTGCTCTTCTTCATATCTATCACAGATTAAATTTACTTTAGTTGAAGTTACAAACATTGTGCCTTATTACGACATAATTTATTTATTTTTTTCGATTTTTCTCTTCTATTACACTTTTTTGATTCAACCCAAAATAATCTATCTTTGTTCTATTATGAATAAGAAAGTAGTATTAGTAATCTTAGATGGCTGGGGCGTAGCAGTAAACCCTGAAGTTTCAGCAATAGAAAAGGCAAACACACCTTTTGTAGACTCATTGTATACGAAGTATAAGCACTCAAAGTTGGAGGCTTCTGGTTTGGCTGTTGGTTTACCTGATGGACAATTTGGTAATTCAGAAGTAGGTCACATGAATATTGGGGCTGGACGTGTTGTATACCAAGATTTAGTAAAAATCAACAAAGCTGTTGAAGAAAATACTTTGGCTGATGAAGCGACTTTGGTAGAGGCTTTCAATTATGCTAAAGAAAATAATAAGAAGGTTCACTTCATTGGATTAGTTTCTGATGGTGGTGTTCATGCTCATATTGAGCACTTAAAAGGATTGACTTCTATTGCAAATGAGCAAGGAGTTGAAAATGTATTTATCCATGCATTCACTGATGGTCGTGATACTGACCCTAAAAGTGGTTTAGGATACATCACCGATTTAGAAAAGCATTTAGCAGAGACTACAGGAGAAATTGCTTCAATTACTGGTCGTTATTATGCAATGGACAGAGATAACCGTTGGGAACGTGTTAAGTTAGCTTATGACGCAATGGTAAAAGGTGCTGGTACTCCTGTATCTAGCATGACTGCTGGTATTGAAGCTTCTTATGCAGAAGATGTAACAGATGAGTTCATTAAGCCTCTTATCAAAACTGATGCTGATGGAAATGCTGTTGCCAAAATTGAGGAAGGTGATGTAGTATTATGTTTCAACTATCGTACAGATAGAGGTAGAGAAATTACTCAAGCCTTGACTCAAAAAGATTTCCCTGAACAAGACATGACAAAATTAGACCTTTACTATGTTACTATGACAAACTATGACAATAGTTTTGAAGGCGTAAAGGTAATTTTTGATAAAGATAACTTAAAGAATACTTTGGGTGAGGTATTATCTACTGCTGGTAAAAAGCAAATTCGTATTGCTGAAACAGAAAAATACCCTCACGTAACATTCTTCTTCTCTGGTGGTAAAGAAGCTGAATTTGAAGGTGAATCAAGACTTTTATGTCCATCTCCAAAAGTAGCTACTTATGACCTTAAACCAGAAATGAGTGCTGAAGATATTCGTGATAGTATCATTCCTGAATTAGAAAAAGGTGAAGCTGATTTCGTTTGTTTGAACTTTGCAAACCCAGATATGGTTGGACATACTGGAGTATTTGAAGCAGCTGTGAAAGCTTGTGAGGTTGTAGACAAATGTGCTGAGGCTGTAGTATCTACTGGTTTAGAAAATGGTTATTCTTCAATTATCATTGCTGACCATGGAAACTCAGACTGTATGAGAAATGCTGACGGAAGTCCAAATACAGCCCATACTACTGCATTGGTTCCTTGTATCTTGGTTGATAATGACTTTGATGGAACAATCAATGATGGTAAATTAGGTGACTTAGCTCCAACAATTTTAAAATTAATTGGTGTAGAACAACCTGCTGAAATGACAGGTGTTTCCTTAATCTAATAGATGAATAAGATTTATTTAATTAGTATATTATTAGTAAGTGGGTGTGTTCAACAAATGGACACACCTTCTTCTAATGCTTTTTTTTCTAAAGACTTCTTGAAAAAGACGGTTCAGCAAACAGGAACTTCAAATTTTTCAAAAACAGTCCATTTTAACCAAGAGCAAGAAACAAAAACTTTTACATTAGATTCTCTTGCTTTACAAAAAGAGTTGAATCCCTTTTATCAACTCAACCTTACCAAAGAAGAATTGATTAGTTCTTTCACAAAAGACAGTAATTCTGTAGACAATAAGCGATACACAATTGTCTATACAAAAAAAGAGGGTACTCCTCATCACATTCACCAACTAGAAGAAACTTTCAAAAACAAAAAAATAGTAAAAATAAAAGGAAGCATTATTCATAATACTCCCTTGTTTTTTTCTGAGAAACAACTTGAACTTTCTTTAAATGAAGGAGCTGTTTCTAGTTATTCAATTTTTGCAAAACAATGTATGATTGGTCAAGACACCAATACATTTCACATTGAAGGAAAAAAAGTCTTAAAATAAGAATCCTTGTACAGCTTGAACATCAAATACTTTGAAGTTCATATTTATCATGATTTCGTGAGTAGGCAATTGTATATTATCACCTCCTGCTTTACGAATATCTTCATTGAAAGGCACTTCGAATGAATAACCTACTTTCAAATAACGAGATAAACTCAATTGCCCCATTAATGCAAAATCTGAGAAATCTCTTAGTGAAGCACCAACCCATACTGTGTTATAAATCAAGACACTTGTATTAAAATCATAAGAGACAGCACCACCTTCTACTGCTTTTACCAAAACAGAAGGTTTAATTTTTACTTTACGTAAGTTAATCACATAACCTGCCAATCCGTAATAATGTCTTAAATACAAAGAATATCCTACTTCATGATTACTCTCTATCAACCTAGGAATTGAAAACCCTAAAAAATAGCGTTTAGTTAAGTACATTGCTCCAAAACCAAAATTTGGACGAGTAATATTATTAATACCATCTTCATCTGCTTGGAAAGCTACATCTGCACCAAACTCTTTTTGGTTTAGTTTACTATAGTCTAAACGATAATTCACAAAACCTCCTTGCAACCCAAATGCAAAGGTATTATGTTCCATTTTGATGCGATAAGAACCTGCTATTGTTAATTCTGAGTTCTGTTGAATTCCAAAATTATCTTGTACATATGTTAGCCCTACTCCCATCTTATCCAAAGGCAAAGAAGAGTGAGCATTTAACAAATAAGTTTCAAGGCCTCCACTTTCTAATGCTCTCCATTGATTTCGATAACTTCCTGTAGTACTCAACATATCATGAAAACCAGCATAAGCAGGATTTAACACCATTGGTGTAAACATATACTGTCCTGACAATGGATTTTGTTGAGCATGACTATTCACAGAGAATAGCATTGCCCACAACAAACTAGAAACAAAAACGATTTTTTTCATTATTCCTAAACAATGTACAATCCACAAATTAACTATTTTTTTCAACAAAAAAGAAGATTAACTTACTTTAAGTAAAAGTTTTATAGGAAAGTAGATCTGCTTTTGCCCAAGATTCATTTTTTTATCTTAAATTATCGAACTATAAAAATGTATTTTTATCATTTTAGCTAGAGCATGTACCAAGAAAATAGTACAAATAATATTTCAAGAATATACCTAACACTAAGTACAATCTTTTGGATTGTATTGGTGATTTTGAGTGCAAAATCTACACTTCATCCCCAATACATTTCTTTAAGCTCTAACTATGGTACAGAAGTGTTATTTGGTTATGTAAGACATGGATTATTAAGTTCTTTTTTCATTTCTCTCTACTTTTTCCTAAAAGAGACTCACAAAAAAATAGAGCTAAACAACTTCATTGATCTTTTATGGAATGCAGTGATAATAGGTGCCTTTTGCTTTATTATTTGGATTTTGATTAATATGTTTTTACCTGAAGGTGAAGACAGTATCACAAAATATAGTTTCTTCAAAAACTTTCTATACTACACAAATGTAGCATTGATAAGTATATTCACTATTAACTTATTATTTGTTTTTAAGAAGATTGTATTTTACCACCCTACAAGAAGGTTAGAGTTAATTTGGAGAGCATTTGAAATTGTGGTATTGGGGAGTACAATTATTGATGTTTTCAACCTAAGTATTGAACATCCAATTAGACTGATCTTGTTATCTACTTCTGTTGTTCTAAGCTTAGTACTCGTTGCTCACATGAAGTGGGTTGCATACCTAAATTTTAAACAAAAGTGGAAGAACATCATTTACCTTACTTTGCTTATAATGATTTGTTCTTCTTTTATATCACACATTTATAATCCTCATGCTGATGAGAACTTTTCAAATCATCTAATAAATCTTTCCAATCAAGACTTTATCATCTTCACACTTACTTTTGGAACTATCTATGCTTTGGGATCTATTTTAGTGATCCTATTCAATTTACCAACATCTTCTGTTTTTGAGAGAAAAATGAAAGAAGTTCTACACTTCCAAAATTTAAGTCAAAAGATTCAAGTAGTGGATGAAGAATCACAAATTTATGATGTTCTTCTTAATACAAGCATTGAGACAGTACTTGCAGATGCAGCATGGTTAGAGGTATATGACAATAATGACAAAACACCTACTCATCATGCTTTTATCAATAAAAACATTGATCGTTATGACATTTTCGAAATCAAAAAAATATGTCAAAAGAATGATGTGACAAATCCTACAAGGCTTAGTTATATCAAAAACTTACACAAACTCAAGAAATCTGATAGAATTGCTAAAGAAACTGATTATCAATCATTGCTAATGATTCCTCTCCATACACATGGAAAAACACTTGGTTATTTAGGACTAATCAAGAATATAGAAAATGGGTTTGGAAAAGACATTATTGACATTGTAAATAGTTTTGTTAGTCAGGCAAGTATCTCTATCGAAAACTCTCGTTTAATGGGTCAGGCAATCGAACATGAACGTTACAAAGAAGAAATTAAAATTGCTAGAAACATCCAGCATCAACTTTTACCTAACAAACTAGTAGAAAGTGATTTTTTTGAAACTAAATATTACAGTGAGACTGCTGATGAAGTAGGAGGGGATTATTTTGATAGCTTTGAATTATCAGAACACAAAACTGCAATTGTAATTGGAGATGTATCTGGACATGGAACAAGTGCTGCCTTCAATATGGCACAGCTCAAAGGAGTAGTACAAACTACTATTCTTGAAAAATCAAGTCCTTTAGAATTTTTAACACTTGTCAACCAAGCCTTATACAAATGTTTGGCTAAAAATATTTTTGTTACTTTTTACATCTGTGTTATTGACACAAAAGAGAAAACAATTACCTCTGCAAGAGCTGGACATTGTGAAAGTTTACTGTATAGAGCCGAGAATGGGGAAATTGAAAAAATAAAAGACAAAGGCTTGGTATTAGGTATCTTATCAGATAAGAACAAGTTCAAAAATCAAATCACAGAGACTGTACAATACTACAAAGAAGATGATGTTTTACTTCTATATACAGATGGTATTATTGAAGCACAAAATCTTGAGAAAAAACAATTTGGTATGGATAAATTATCCAATACTTTGAAACAAAATGGACAGGGTAATAGTAAAGAAATAGTCGAACACATTATCAACGACCTATACGTCTTTTGTGAAAATGTAGTACCAAAAGATGATTATACATGCCTTGCCATAAAATTTATCAAATAAACACAAACAAACACCATGGAAGTACTCGTAACTAAAGAAGCATCATACACCATTATTTCAATCGCTGGAGAATTAGATGCTAGTTCAACTATTATTTTGGATGAAAAAATCATAAAAACTATCAACTCAGATACAAAAAACATCTTTATTGACTTTTCCAATTTAGAATATATTGCATCTGCTGGTGTAGGAGTATTTTTATCACATTTAGAAGACATACAAGAAAAAGAAATCAACCTAGTATTATTTGGCATGAATGAAACAGTTCAAGGAGTTTTTGACATCTTAGGACTTAATGCCTTTTTACAAATACAAGAATCAAAAGAAGACGCACTATCTACCCTTGTCTAACTTATGATAATACACAAAACTAACATACCTTGCTCCACAAGCAATCTCAAAGTAATTCGTACTTTTCTAAATAAAAAATTAACAGGAATTGTATCCTTGAGTACTAAGCAATTAAACCTATTGATATTAGCCGTAGAAGAAGTTTGCACCAACCTTATTACACATTCTAATCTATGCGATATTAATCAAGAAATCATCATTAGCATTAAAATCAATAAAACTGATGACAAAGAAGAAGTGTTTTTTGAATTGCTTGACCGTGGAGAACAATTCGACTACAATAATTATGATGAACCAAGTATTGAACAAATCATTGAAGAGCGTAGAAAAGGAAGTTTGGGCTTAAAAATAGTAAAAAGGGTGATTGACAAAATGGAGTTTACAACTGAAGGTTCATACAATGTTTGTCGACTGTATAAAAACACAAAAGAATTCAATGTGTTTATATAAGCAGTTTACGTTTAATTTTTAAGTATTTTTTAGTAAACTTGTAAGTTCAGATAAAGCTCATTAGACTTATTCTTTTACTTACATGAAACGACTGATTTTACTCCCAATCATTGGATTATTATTTTTCTCAAGCTGTAAACAAACAGCAAACACAAATCAAAGTGCAGAAAATCCCATTATTTTAGAAGTAGGAAATGAGAGCGTAAGCACCAAAGAGTTTGCTCACATCTACAAAAAAAATAATCAGAAAAAAGAAAATGCCTACACAGAAGATAGCATTACAAGCTATCTCGATTTGTATACCAACTTCAAACTCAAAGTACTAGAAGCAAGAGCCTTGGGTTTAGATACTCAAAAAGCATTTGTAGATGAGTTAGCTGGATACAAAAAACAACTGGCAAAACCTTATCTTACAGAAAAGAAAGTAACAGAAAAGTTATTACAAGAAGCATATGACAGGCAAAAACAATACATTCATGCTTCCCACATCCTATTACTAGTAGATCCTTATGCAAGTCCTGTTGATACACTAAAAGCTTTCAAGAAAATTTCCAAAATTAGAAATGAGGCAAATTCAAAAGATTTTGGAGATTTAGCAATGCAATATTCGGAAGACCCTTCTTCTCGTATGAAAGGAAAATTAGGGTATAAAGGTAACTTAGATTACTTCACTTCTCTGAATATGGTTTATGAATTCGAAAACGCAGCCTTTGAGACAAAAGTTGGAGAAATTTCTCAACCATTCCGTACGCAGTTTGGCTACCATATCATTAAGGTACATGATAAAAAAGAGGTAAAAGGTAAAGTAAAAGTTGCTCATATCATGATTAATATAGGAAGAGGAGTGAATAAAGAAGATTCTACTCTTGCTAGAAATAGAATTAATGAGATTTATAAAAAGGCAATGGCTGGTGAAGATTGGAATAAGCTATGTCTACAATTTAGTGAGCATGTAAAAACAAAAAACAAAGGTGGTGTTTTATCTCCTTTTGCATTCCGTAGAGAATTGGGATATCCTGAATTTGAAAACATGGCTTTCAGCCTGAAAAAAGATGAAATTTCAAAGCCAGTTCGTACACCTCATGGTTGGCATATTATCAAATTTATAGAAAGTGTTGATTTCCCTAGTTTCGAAAAAGTAAAGCCTAATCTTGAAAAAAGTGTTGCAAAAGATAGCCGTTCAAAATTAAGCCAAAATGCATTTTACAATCGATTGAAAGAAGAAAATGAATTCGTTGAGTCAGCTCAAAATCAATCAGTTGCATTTGGTGTTATTGATGAAAAAATTGTAAAAAATCAATGGAAACATGATGAAAATCATGCCAATGGTACTGATACACTTGAGCTTTTTACCATAAAAGATAGATCATATACAATTGCAAGCTTCCACCATTTTGCTGAGGACAATCAACGTAGTATCAAAAGCAACAGTAGAAATCAAAAAGTTAGAATACTTTATGAACAATTTGTAAACAAGTCTTTGTATGATTATGAAGAAGAAATGCTTCCTACTAAATATTTTGCTTACAAAATGTTGATCAATGAATATGAGGAAGGCATGCTTCTATTCCAGTTAATGAGTGATAAAGTTTGGAACAAAGCTTTGAAAGATACTACTGGACTGCGTAAATTTTATGAAGAAAACAAAAAGAACCATCAGTGGAAGGAAAGAGCTGATGTTAAAATTTATGATGTAGATTCTAAGGAAACATTGGAAAGCTTAAAAACTACATTATCAGAAGATACCTTAACAAAAAGACAGTTATTAAGAAAGTTCAACACAACTTCTACTCTTACATTAAATATCAAAGAGAAAAAGTATGAAAAAGGACAAAATGAACTTTTAAATGATATTGAGTGGAAAAAAGGTACTTATACTATTAAGAAAAATAGCCGAATTTATTACATCATTGTTGATGAGATTTTACCTCCAAGTACAAAAGAGTTGAAAGAAATCAAAGGACTTATGATTTCTGCATACCAAAGTCAATTAGAAGATGAATGGTTAAAAACTCTTAGAAAGAAATACGACATCAAAGTCTTCAAAGAAGAGGTTAAAAAACTAGTTAAATAATAAATTGAAAAAAGTAAATTATATAATTATTCTACTTATTTGTACTCTGTTGGGTTCTTGCATTCAACAGAGTATGGATAATAAAGATGATATCAAAGTTGCGGAAGTTGGAGAAGCAGTATTGTATGTGTCTGACTTAAATGATTTACACTTAGAGAAACATTCATCTGATGATAGTACAGAGGTAGTTCTTCGTTTTGTAAACAATTGGATTAGACAACAACTTCTCTTACAAAAAATAGAGGATAA
The DNA here is from genome assembly GCA_024232295.1 of Cytophagales bacterium. GTDB lineage: Bacteria > Bacteroidota > Bacteroidia > Cytophagales > JAAEPT01 > JAAEPT01. The sequence goes on along the minus strand of JAAEPT010000015.1, from coordinate 9,573 downwards.
CTCAGAAGTAGATCTTTCAGAGATTGATAAAAAAGTCGAAAACCTACATAACCAGTTATTGATTTATGAATTTCAAAAACTGATTACTAGCAAAGAATTTAAAGCTAAAGTTTCTGAAGAAGAAATTCTTGATTTCTATAACAATAATAAATCAAACTTCGAGTTAAAACAAAACATTGTAAAAGCACAATTTATTAAGGTAGAAAACAGTATGCCCTACTTAGATGATGTAAAAAAATGGATGCGTGATGACAAACAAGAAGCAAAAGATGAATTAAATTCATATTGTATTCAGTTTGCCGATTCATACTTCCTAAATGATACAACATGGTTTAACTTTAATGATATTATCAAAAACACTCCATTCAAATCATTGGATAATGAAATTCGGTTTTTGCAGACAACTAAATATAGTATCAAACAAGATTCAAATTATACATATCTATTGACTATCAAAGACTTTAAAATTCGTAATGAAACTTCTCCAATGGATTTTTATAAGAGTCAGATAGAAAAAACGATTTTAAATAAACAAAAACAACTCTTCTTTGAAGAATACAAAAAGAAATTATTTGAAGAAGCAAAAAACAACAATGGGTTTAAAATTCACAAATCTCCTAAATAAACTATTATTTATCAGTTTGTTCACAGGACTTACTACTTTAGGGTTTGCACAACAAAAGAATCAAGTAGTAGAACAAATCATTGCTAAAGTAGATAATGAAATCATTTTACAATCTGACTTAGATATTGCTTATCTACAATTTTTATCTAGCTCTTCTTTTTATGGGGAAAACTTACGTTGCAAAGTTTTAGAAACACTTATCATCAATAAATTATTGATTGCAAAAGCAGAAATTGATTCTGTGACAGTAGAACCAGAAAATATCAATTCTCAGCTTGATCGAAGAATGGCAATGCTTCTACAACGTTATAGAGGAGATGAAGAAGCATTACAAAAGCAATATGGAAAAACAATTTCTGAATTGAAAGATGAACTGTATGAGCAAGTAGAAGAACAGTTGATTATTCAGAAAATGCAAAGAAAAATTACAGCTGATGTTTCAATTACACCATTAGATGTTAAACGCTTTTTTAATAGCATTCCAAAAGATAGTTTACCTTACTTCTCTACTGAACTAGAAGTTGGTCAGATTGTGATAAAGCCAAGAGCAGGTACAGCTTCTAAAAAGAAGGCAAAAACGTTGCTAGAAGGTTTAAAAAATCAAATTAAAAACGGAACAGATTTTTCAGAACTAGCAAAAAAGCATTCTCAAGACCCTGGATCAGCTCCTTATGGTGGTGAGTTAGGTTTCTTTAAAAGAGGACAATTGGTACCTGAATATGATGCAACAGCATTAAACCTACAACCTGGCGAATTATCTGAAATAGTAGAATCTCAATTTGGGTTTCACCTAATTCAAATGATTGAGAAAAGGGGTAACGAATATAACTCTCGCCATATCTTAATTCGTGCAGATGAAAGTTCTTTGGATTTAGAAGCAACAAGACTACAATTGGATAGCTTGAAGTCGGCAATAGAAAATGATAGTGTCACTTTCTCAAAGGCTGCTTATGACTTCACAGAAGATCCTGCTACAAAACCTACTGGGGGTTTCTTTTTAGACCCACAAACTGGTAGCTCTCGTGTATCAGCAGAAAACTTAGATGCAAGTCTTTACTTCATTGTAAATAAAATGAAAGTAGGTGATATTTCTGCCCCTATGGATTACCGTACGGCAGATGGAAAACAAGCACTTAGAATTGTTTACCTAAAAGAAAAATTAGCTCCACACGAGGCAAATTTACGTGATGACTATCAAAAAATATATAATGCTGCCTTAGAAGAAAAGAAAAACAAGGCACTTAATGAATGGTTCACAAATACAAAAAAAGAAGTATTTATTGAGGTAATTGATGATTATAAAAATTGTGAAATATTAGTTAACCCATAATTCTTGGAGATGGAAAATACGCAAGATGTAGAAAAAGCAAAAGCTTTAAAAGAGAAATACGAAGCATTACGTGCTGAGATCGCAAAGGTAATTGTGGGACAAGATGAAGCCATTCATTTGATTTTAACCTCTGTTTTTTCACAAGGACACAGTTTACTAATGGGAGTGCCTGGTTTGGCAAAGACTTTATTGGTACAAACAATTGCTTCGGTACTAGACCTAAACTTCAAACGAATTCAATTTACACCAGACTTAATGCCTTCTGATATTTTGGGAGCAGAAACATTGGATGCTAATAGAGAATTTAAGTTTATCAAAGGTCCTATTTTCTCAAATATTATTCTTGCGGATGAAATTAACCGTACACCTCCCAAGACACAAGCAGCTTTATTGGAGGCAATGCAAGAAAAAACTGTCACAATTGCTGGTCAACATTTTCAACTAGACAAACCATTCTTTGTATTAGCTACACAAAACCCAATTGAGCAAGAAGGGACTTATCCACTTCCAGAAGCTCAATTAGACCGTTTTATGTTCTTGGTCAAGTTAGATTATCCAAGCTATCAAGAGGAAGTACAAATTATCCAACAAACTACTTCTGATAGAAAAATTGAACTGAATGGGATTTTGACTGCTAAAGAAATCATAGAGTTTCAACAACTAGTTAGAAAAGTGCCTGTTGCCAATAATGTAATGGAATATGCTGTGGAGCTTGTTCACAAAACAAGGCCAACTTCTGAAAAAGCAACCTCTGTAACTCAAGAGTTTTTAGAATGGGGAGCAGGTCCAAGAGCGGCTCAATATTTAATTTTGGGAGCAAAATGTAATGCTTTATTCAAAGGAAAATTCTCTCCAGATATTGAAGATGTACAAGAAGTAGCAGTATCAGTACTAAGACATCGTATTATTCGAAACTTTAAAGCAGAAGCAGAGGGTGTTTCTGTGGAAGAGATTATCAAAAAGCTTTTCTAAGTAAAAATGACCCAAATAAAAAAAAGGTAGTTTTTTTCAAACTACCTTTTTTTTATTTGCTATAAAATCTCTTTTACCTTTTGATAAATTGCTTCCTCGTCATAATGACATTCTTTGTGCAATTCTTCTTGTGTTCCATGATCAACTAGTCGATCTGGAATTCCTAAACGATATACTTGCTTAATATGATTATGATCTGCCATAAATTCTATAACAGCACTACCAAAACCACCCATTAAGCAGCCATCTTCAACAGTAATTATCTTATCATATTTTTGGAAAATATCTCCTAACAATTGTTCATCTAAAGGTTTGATAAAACGCATATCATAATGCCCTATATTTATTCCTTCCTCTTGCAAACGTTTTGTAGCTTCTACTGCATAGTTTCCAATGTGTCCAATAGTTAAAACAGCTACTTTTTCTCCTTCTACGATTGTACGTCCTGTTCCAATTCCAATTTCTTCAAATGGAGACTCCCAATGTGGCATTACACCTTGTCCTCTTGGATAACGAATAGAGAAAGGTCCTTGATCTGGTAATTGAGCTGTATACATTAAGTTTCTCAATTCTTTCTCATTCATTGGAGCAGATACCACCAAATTAGGGATACAACGCATATATGCAACATCATAAGCTCCATGGTGAGTAGAACCATCTGCACCTGCAACCCCTGCCCTATCCAGACAAAAGACTACATTCAAATTTTGCAAACAGACATCATGAATCACCTGATCATAAGCTCTCTGCATAAATGTAGAATAAATATTACAATAAGGAACCATTCCTTGTGTTGCCAAACCAGCAGAGAACGTAACTGCGTGTTGTTCTGCAATTCCCACATCAAATGCTCTATCAGGCATTTCTTTCATCATCATATTAAGAGATGAGCCTGAAGGCATTGCGGGTGTAATTCCCATTATTTTATCATTTGCCTTCGCAAGTTCTATGATACTTTTCCCAAATACATCTTGGTACTTTGGAGGTTGAGGCTTTTCATAGGTCTTCTTAACAATCTCTCCTGTAGTTGCATTGAACTTACCTGGAGCATGCCATTTTGTTTGATCTTTTTCTGCCAACTCAAAGCCTTTTCCTTTGGTTGTAACACAGTGTAAAATCTTAGGACCAGAAATATTTTTTAAATCTTCTAATAATTTGACTAAACCATCAACATCGTGTCCATCAACTGGACCAAAATAACGAAGCTTTAAAGAGCTGAATAAATTACTATGTTCTAATACAGAAGCCTTGATACTTTTTTCTACAGTAGCAACAACTTCTTGGGCATTTTTACCAAATTTACTGAATCGACCTAGTGTCTTCCAAACCTCATCTCTTACACGATTATAGGTTTTAGAAGTAGTAATATCTGTTAAATATTCTTTCAATGCCCCTACATTAGGGTCAATTGCCATACAATTGTCATTCAAGACAATTAACAAATTACTATTTTCAACTCCTGCATGGTTCATTGCTTCAAAAGCCATCCCAGCAGTCATTGAGCCATCTCCAATAACCGCAATATGTTGTCTTTCTTCTTCTTTCTTATAAGCTGAAGCTACAGCCATACCAAGAGCTGCTGAAATAGAAGTTGACGAGTGCCCCACTCCAAAAGCATCATATTCACTTTCTGAGCGTTTTGGGAATCCAGAAATCCCTCCATATACACGATTAGTGTCAAATCGATCTTTTCTTCCCGTTAATATCTTATGTCCATAGGCTTGATGACCTACATCCCATACCAATTGGTCATCAGGAGTATTGAATACATAATGAAGAGCAACAGTGAGTTCTACTACTCCTAAACTTGCTCCAAAGTGTCCTCCATGTGTAGCAACAGAGTCAATAATAAATTGACGTACGTCATCACAAACCTCTTGTAATTGCTTTTTGGACAATTTTCTAAGGTCTTCTGGGACATTGATATTCGATAAGAGCGAGCCTTGTTTGATAGATTCCAAACTTATGGTTGTTTTAGTGTGTGTGTTCAAAATATTGATACTTTGTACAAGACTTAACAATAAAATATAATTAATGTTATGCTTTCAGTTGAGTATCGAAGGCAAAAATACACTAAATTTACGTTTTTCGTAGTATTCACAGTACTAAATACCTTGAGATGACAACATTAAAGAGAGAAGACCTAGAAAAAACCTTTAGTCCACTCAGAATATATTCTGCAATTGCCTTAGGTCTTGGGGCTACTGCTTACCTTTTTTACACTCAAAATGAAGGAAAAAATTTTGAAACAATCTTGAGTGAATTAGCACAGCCTAACTTTTTGTGGATATTCTTAGCCATCTTTGTGCTTTTCATTAGGGACTTAGGATATATCTTCAGAATCAGGTATTTAACAAATAAAGAACTTGACTGGAAAGGAAGTTTGTATGTAATCTTATTATGGGAATTTTCTTCTGCTGTTACCCCCTCAGTTGTAGGAGGTACAGCTGTAGCTGTATTTTTATTATCCAAAGAAGGAATCAAATTTGGGAAGGCATTGGCCTATGTCATGCTTACTGCTATTCTTGACAATGCTTTTTTCCTATTATCAGCTCCTGTTGTATTATTAGCCTCTGGATTGGATGTTTTCCCACAAGATAAAAGTGTTTTATTTGAGATTCCATTGAGCATCAAAACACTATTTTTCATTAGTTATAGCTTAATATTGATCTACACCTCTATCATGAGCTATGCTTTGTTCTTAAAGCCAAAATCATTCAAATGGATTCTTATAAAAGTCACAAGTTTCAAATTGTTAAAAAAATGGAATGAAACAGCCACACAATATGGAAGTGACATTATACTGGCTTCTCAAGAGTTAAAGAATAAAGGAATAAACTATTGGGCAAAAGCCATATTATCCACAATATTTGTTTGGTCTGCTCGATACTTCCTACTCAATTGTTTATTTGCTGCTTACAAAGAAGGAATGGATTTTTCCTTACACTTGGATACTTTTTCAAAGCAAATTATTTTGTGGATTACTCAATTAATCTCTCCAACTCCAGGAGGAAGTGGTTTTACCATGTATTTCCTTACCAAAATATTTGCAGGAGGCACTTTGATTGTGGGAATTGGTTTAATTTGGAGAATCTTAACTTATTTTACATACCTAATTTTAGGATCAATTGCTTTGCCTAGGTGGCTAAAAAGAGTGTTTTCTAATACGGAAAAACACTCTCAAAAAATTTAATATTCTACATGAAATGGATAAAATTCAACTGGCTTATCATCTTCCATAGAGGAAATATAAAAAACTACTGAATCTCTCACCGTATTTCTAACAATGAAATAGTATTCCATTGCCAGGCTCTTACTTCTAAAGAATTTGTATTTATCTTGAGCAACTACTACACTATCTCCTTCAAAATCTTCACTCAAGTGAATATACCTTAACTCTAAAATATTGTAGTGTTCTACTACTCTTTCTTCTATAGGGAAATCAGAGAAACTTACTTGCTTCTTAGTCTTTGTTGTATCTTGAGCAGACATCAACAAGGAAAAAAATAAAAATAGAATTGTAGTGGTTTTCCTCATATCTCCTAATGTTTTGATTAGGCAAATTTAATAACGTTCTCTCTTTGCAAAGAAATAATCTGCCTCTATTTCTGCATTTTCTATAGAATCAGAACCATGAATTGCATTTTGACTTACTGATTTTGCAAACATTGCTCTAATTGTACCAGGTTCTGCTTTTGAAGGATCTGTCGCTCCAATCAATGTTCTGAAATCCTCTACTGCATTCTCCTTTTCAATAATCAAGGCAATGATAGGACCAGAAGACATGAACTCTGTAAGATCATCAAAAAAAGGACGGTCTTTGTGTACTTCATAAAACACTTGTGCTTGTTCTTTTGTTAACCATGATTTCTTCATTGCACAAATACTAAAACCAGCAACTTCAATTTTTTGAAGAATAGCTCCGATGTTGTTTCCTTCTACAGCACCAGGCTTTATCATTGAAAAAGTGTACTCCATAAATTTTTACTTCAGTTAATTTCATCTATTAATTTACATTTTTCTATACATAAAAACTAAAAAGATTGTAATTTTACTAACATACTAGACCTAAATAGGTACCCCTATGGTAAACTTTAAAGAACTAGCCGATTTATTGGCTACTCCTCAAAAAATAATCATCACTACACATCAAAAACCTGATGCAGATGCCTTAGGTTCATCACTAGCATTAGCAAACTACCTATTACAATATCAACATCATACAGTAAAGGTAATTACTCCAACAGATTATCCACATTTCTTGACTTGGATGAAAGGTAACAATGACGTAATTGTTTATGAAGAAACAGCAGCAATTACAAAAAAATCAAACGAACTAATTGCAGATGCTGATTTAATTTTTTGTTTGGATTTTTCGGCTCTTCATCGCATCAAAGACATGGGAGAAAGAGTTAGGGATTCAAAAGCTAAAAAGGTATTAATTGATCATCACATTGATCCAGAAGATTTTGCTGAATTTGTTTTGCATGATGACAAAGCTTCTTCTACTGCCGAGCTTATTTATGATTTCATTGAATTGGCTGGTGATACTGATAAAATTGACAAACACATAGGAGAATGTATTTATGCAGGAATCATGACCGATACAGGTTCTTTTAGATTCCCAAGTACTACAAAGAAAGTACATTTATTATTAGCAGACTTATTTGATAAAGGCATTGACCATTCTTATGTACACCGCATCATTTATGATGATAACAACATGAGTAGATTACAAATTTTAGGACACGCCTTGTCTCAGAAATTAAAAGTATTCCCAGAATACAATACTGCTTATATTTATCTATCCAAAAAAGAACTACAAGACTACAATAGCCAAACAGGAGATACAGAAGGTGTAGTGAATTATGCACTCTCACTAAGAGGCATCATATTTGCCGTTTTATTCATAGAAGGTGATGGTTTGATTAAGCTTTCTTGCCGTTCTGTAGGAGATTTTGCTGTCAATGAATTTGCCAACACGCATTTTGAAGGAGGTGGACACAAAAATGCGGCTGGTGGACGTTCTTTGTCTACACTTGAAGAGACAATTGAAAAGTTTGAGGCATTACTCCCTCAGTACCAAGAAGAGTTGTCAGCTTGTAAAGCATCATCAGAGAATTAAAATACGTGTGTTATGAAAAATTTAAAATTCACTTTCTTTGCCTTGTTCATTTTTTGTGCAAGCATTTTTACATTTGCCCAACAGTATCGCCAAACAGCATCAGGCTTATCTTTCAAAATTCATAAAGATGAAAAAGGACGTACAGCCAAGTATGGAGACTTGGTAAGTTTGCACATGGTCATGTCTCACAAAGATGCAGGTATACTAAGAAATACATACCAACAAGGAAAACCCTTGTTATTCCCTGTTCGTTTTGCTTCAGCATTTGAAGGAGACTTGACAGAAGCTATCAAATTATTATCCAAAGGAGATAGTGCTTCTTTCCTTATCCAAGCAGACTCAATGTATGCTAAAGTATTCAAGAAAAAACTCCCTAAAAACATCAAAGGAAGCTCATTCCTAAAGTTTGACATTAAGGTGTTGAACATCATGACACAACAAGAGTATTTGGTTTATCAAAAAGAGCAACAAACAAAATATCTTCAATCACATTCAGCAGAAATTGAAGCTCGTAAGAAGAAAGAAGAAGCTCTTATTCAACAATATGTAAAAGGAAGAGGTTTTGAGTTTACAAGAACAAAAAATGGGGCTTATTTCACAGTTGTAGAAGAAGGAAAAGGAAAGAAAATTCAAAAAGGACAAGCTGTTGTTTTCCATTATGTAGGTAGTTTACTAAATGATGAAACAGAATTTGAATCAACTTATACCTTGGGACAACCTGCTGTATTTACACTAGGCGAAGGTAATGTGATCCCAGGATGGGAAGAAGTTTTTGCAGAATTATCAGAGGGTGATGAATGTAAAATGATTATTCCTTCTCACTTGGCTTTTAGACATATTCCAAAGGAGAAAGTCCCTCCTCACTCAGTCCTAATTTTTGATGTAAAAGTTATCACTATTAAATAACAACAATATATAATCAATAAAAAAAAGGTCATTTCATTTGTTTGAGATGACCTTTCTTTTTGCCCAAAAACACAGTTCATATTGAGAAAACACTTTGGGCTATACAAAAACAATATCTATGAGTTTTCTGATGGAGATTTTATGAATCCAAACTGCTATATAGGAGAGTATAAATTAAACGGAAACATTCTTACTCTAAAATTAAATGACCGTATAAAATGCAACCAATTTATAATCTTTAGATAATTGGAGAAAAATAGTACTTATTTGCAAAGAAAAGACCCAAACTCATCGCACAATTGAAAACAATTAAATGTACTATATTTAATTTATTATGACAGTAGGAGATAAATTATGGGTAACAATATTAGCAGCTATTGTCGTTTATTTTGTTAGAGAAGGATATAAATATATTTCTTCAATTAGGATTACTAAAAAGAAATTAAAATCAAAAATAATTCTTTTATCATTCAATGAAGTCATTTAAGGTTTTGTTGATAAAATACAAATAAGTACTTGTATTTCAGTTAGTTAACATCTACTTTGATTAGTACTATAAATATCTAACTAAAAGTAAGAGTGTTTTGCTGTAAATCAGTCAGTTATACAGTTATG
>JAAEPT010000014.1 GCA_024232295.1 Cytophagales bacterium | reverse complement strand
TAACTGTCTTCGGCATCTCTTTCAAGTAAACCTCTTCGCTCAAGAAATCTGGCTACTCTGTGACTTATTGTATGAACAAGGCCGGTAAGTTCTTTTAATACAGGAGCTTTCACTCTGTGAAAACGCATTTTTCCATAATCAGTGGAGCCAAGTTTTTCTTACACAGCAACGGAAGGCGAAGAGTGTTGTGATAATTGTGAGATTAATAATGGAGAACCAGTTACATATATTGAACACAAAGGCACACCTTCATTAGAGTTAGGTCTTAGTGCGTATCCTGGTGCATTTAAAAAGAAAAAAAACTATGATAAGTATATCCTTACATTCGAGGCAACATTCAGCGCAGGTGTTGAATTAAATGGAGAAGGTACTGGAGAAGTTTCAGGCAAAGAAACAGAATGCGAGGAAGAAAATTGCATAGCTATTTCTGCAAATGTAGATATAAGTGGAACACTTGGTACAAAAGCACAATTTGCTGCGTCTTTGGCTGATTGTCATGAAAATAATTCAGAAGATTGTGTAAAGATAATTGAAGTAAGCGGGGGAGGAGATGCTAAGGTAACACTTTCTTCAGGTGCCTCCTTCTCAGAAATAGCAAATTGTTCAAAGAGTTGCGAACAATTTAGTGTTACAGTTGGGTCTGTCTCTGTATCGGCTTCGTTTTCCTATAAGGTTAAAATTTTGAATATAATTAGCTATGAAGATTCTATCGGATTTGATGAAGATATATTTGATGGGTTTGATTTTCCATTTGGGGACTGTGAATAAGAGAGGTGCTATAGCATCATGAAAATTTTTGGTATTTTATATTTGCTTGTCTACTTTACACAGACAGGTGCTGCAGCAAGCAAAAGTATTTATGCTTTTGCTGAAGGTAAGGAAGTTATTTCTGTAGTTTATTTTGAGAAAATAAATCGAGAAGAGATGAATTTTCAGAATGAAGATTACAGTACGCCAATTAATGCACTCAAGAGCTTCTTTTATTTAGGTCTGAAAGAGGACCTTCGTGGTATTATTGATATGCATTATGAAAAAGATGGTTCAAGGAATTATGTTTCCAAATTGCTAAACAGAAATCCAAAGGCATTTTCCGGTGCTAGTAATCTGAAGTCACTGAGTATTAAAGGTATCTACTATTGGGGTAAACATCGCATAGTGGAATTTGATATGAAGAACAAGAGCGGATCCAGTATTGGTTGGTCTGAGGATTTCATTTGTTCGCAAAGTATATGCAAGAAAAGTAACTACTTGAATATATTCGGCGATTCCTCTAGCAGGTCGTTATTTTGGCGATTATACAGATCACCAAAGTTATCGGTTGGTAGTTTTGATCTTGGAAATTATATGGGTATAGAATTGAACCCTGTTTTTGCAAGCGAAAAGTCGTTTCCTATAAGGTTGTACTATAAAGTTTCGAAGCTATCTGATGCGAATAAGAAATCAAAATGGTACAGATTGTTAACAAAGATAGAAGATAACAGTATTGATTTGTCTTTAGAAAAAATACAGGAGAAGAAAGATTTCTTAGATACTTATATACCTTCAATCTTTAGTAACTGGGATAAAGAAAAAATGGCGGACTTTAGGTTTGACGGAGTTGAGCGAGAGAAAAAAATGATAATACAAAATTTATCTACTGTATCTGCTATTAATATTGACTCGTATCTGGAGAGCAAAAATATGGTTTGGGTTTTTGTCAGTGCTCTTAATTATAAAAAGAATGATTCAAATTTCATATTTTTGTATAACAAAAATACTTCTTTGTTTGAATTAAGTATACCGAAAAAAGGTAATGTACGTTTTACCGATGGTTTTATAAGAAATAAAATATTTGAAAAAAAGTTATTCACTAAAGAAATAGACCAGTAGGGTCAGACTCGATTAATTAAAATTATAAGACACCATAGGCAACCTTATTAGTGAGAAAACATGCAAAAAAACTAACATACATTGTAACACTCATATGCCTACTGGCAATATCTTCCTATGTCTCGGCACAAGATGCAGATTCTCAACAACTGGTCAACAAACAAAAATACTATACGCATTTATGGGTGATCCCGACGTTCCCTTTACTAACAATCTTGGGGAAAGTGATATTCGGATGACGAAAGTTCAACAAAAAATATCAGGTTGTTTTCGAAGTATGGAAGGTGCTGAAATATTTTGTCGAGTTAGGGGTTATTTGTCGACTTGTCGAAAGCAT
>JAAEPT010000013.1 GCA_024232295.1 Cytophagales bacterium | reverse complement strand
TAAGAGAGGAGAAAAAGTAATTATTCTTCAGAAAAAGAGTCAATTCTGATACATTTTAACGAAAAACCCTATAAAATGATTTTTTTATAGGGTTTTTTTTATCTAAAAAATAAAAGGCTTATCTTTGCAAACCTTTCAAGTGAAAGGGGTATCATGTTTACTTTCATGGTATTATGTTTAACTAAATTTGAATGGTTCACTTTTATAGTAAATACAAGTGAAGTATTCATGTATTAAAATTTTATTTGTATGTCTAATACAGGTATTGAAGAATTTGATTGGGATAATTTTGACGAAGGTGGTTTCGGATCAAATTACTCAGCAGCACAAAAAGAAGAGTTAGCAGCATTATATGATGGAACTCTTAATGAAGTAGCAGAGAAAGAAGTAATCAAAGGTATCGTTGTTGGTATCAACAACAAAGACGTTATCTTAAATATTGGTTCTAAATCTGATGGTTTAGTAGCTAGATCTGAATTCAGAGATTTAGAAAAAGAATTAGAAATTGGTGATGAGGTTGAGGTTTATGTAGAAAGCCAAGAAGATGCTCAAGGTCAATTAATTTTATCAAGAAGAAAGGCGAAAATCGTTTCTGCTTGGGAAAATATCAAAGGTGCATTCGAAGAGGATACAGTTATTGAAGGTTTTGTTAAGAGAAGAACTAAAGGTGGTCTTATCTGTGATGTTTACGGAATTGAGGCGTTCTTACCAGGTTCTCAAATTGACGTTAAGCCTATCAGAGACTTCGATGTATTTGTAGGTAAGAAGATGGAGGTTAAGGTTGTGAAAATCAACTATGCTAACGATAACGTAGTAGTTTCTCATAAAGTATTGATCGAGAAAGATCTTGAGAAGCAAAAAGCTGAAATCTTGAATAACTTAGAGAAAGGTCAAGTACTTGAAGGTGTTATCAAGAACATGACTAACTTTGGTGTATTCATCGATTTAGGTGGTGTTGATGGTTTATTGCATATCACTGATATCTCTTGGGGACGTATTTCTCACCCAGAAGAAGTATTAAACTTAGATGATAAAGTAAACGTTGTAGTTCTTGATTTTGATGATGACAAGAAGCGTATTTCTTTAGGTATGAAGCAATTAACTGCTCATCCTTGGGATACTTTACCTGAAACTATCGAAATTGGTTCTACTGTAAAAGGTAAGATTGTAAACGTAGCTGACTACGGTGCATTCTTAGAATTACAACCAGGTGTAGAAGGATTAATCCACGTTTCTGAAATGTCTTGGTCTCAGCACTTAAGAAATCCACAAGATTTCTTGAAAGTAGGTGATGAGTTAGAGGCTCAAGTATTGACAATTGATAGAGAAGATAAGAAAATGTCTTTAGGTATCAAGCAATTAACTGAGGATCCTTGGAAGAAAGCAGACTTATTAACTAAGTACGCTGTAGGTTCTAAGCACACTGGATTAGTAAGAAACTTAACTACTTTCGGTTTATTCATCGAGTTAGAAGAAGGAGTTGATGGTTTAGTTCACGTTTCTGACTTATCTTGGTCTAAGAAAGTGAAGCATCCTTCTGAATTCGTGAAAGTAAACGAAGAGTTAGAAGTTGTTGTATTAGAATTAGATGCTGATAACAAGAAATTAGCATTAGGTCATAAGCAGTTAGAAGAGAATCCTTGGGATACTTTCGAAACTGTATTTGAGATCGGTTCTTCTCACTCTGCAACTGTTACAAGCAAGAACGATAGAGGTGCATTAGTAGAATTACCTTACGGATTAGAAGGATTCGTTGCTACTAAGCATTTAGTGAAAGCTGATGGACAAGCTGCTGGTGTAGGTGAAAACTTAGACTTCCAAGTATTAGAGTTCTTGAAAAACGAAAGAAGAATCGTTTTATCTCATACTCATACTCATACTGAGGTTCAAGAGAAGAAGAAAAAAGGTGGAAAGAAAGGTGGTGCTCAAAAAGCAACTGCTGAAAACAAATCTACTTTAGGTGATTTAGATGCATTAGCTCAATTAAAAGAGCAATTGAATAATAAATAATTCATTGTAAACCTCTTAGTAGGATTACTGAAAACCACAGAAGGATTGTCCTTCTGTGGTTTTTTTATTTTCACTTTTTGTTATAATTTTGTTGTATGAGAAGGTTTGTTATTGGAGATATTCATGGAGCTTATCGAGCTATCACAGAACTTTTCCAACAGGTTCAATTTGACTTATCTGAGGATAAATTGATTGTGTTGGGAGATGTGGTGGATGGTTGGAGTGAAGTTGCTGAATGTATTGATCTTCTTTCTCGTATCAAAAATAAGGTAGTCATTAGAGGAAATCATGATGAATGGGCTTGGATGTACTATACTAGGCAAGAATTTCCTACTTTTACATGGATAAAACATGGGGGAAGGGCAACCATGAATTCTTTGGGAGGTAGAAATAATATAAAAAAAGAGCATTTACAATTTCTACAAGATTCTGTTTATTATCATGAAGAAGATGATTGCTTATTTACACATGCAGGTGTACCTTTTACAGTCGCAAAATACCCTAAAATAAATTTATCAGAAGTAGCTACAGAAGATTTCTGTTGGACCAGAGAGATGGCATATGATGCTTTTTATTTTAAAAATATTGAGAACTGGAAATGGGGAACACGTTGGAAAGAGATTTTTGTAGGACACACACCTGTTCAGCGTTTTTCAGAAAGTGAAGAGGTTTATAATACACCACAAAATTGGGGTAATATTTGGCTAATGGATACTGAAGCTGCTTATAAAGGAAGAGTATCTATGATTGATTTGGATAGCAAAGAAATTTTTCAATCTACTCCTTGTAGGGAATTGTATCCAGAAGAAGAGGGTAGGAATTATCAATCATGGAATCAAATAAAAGGCAAAAAATAAGGTAAATCTATCTGATAGATTTACCTTATTTTTTTGTTTAAAATTGAGATTATAGGTTATAATTTAACCATCCAATTCATATAGTCTTCTTCTTGACCATCCTTTAATTTTTGTAAATAATCACTCGCTCTGTTAGAAAATTCTCTTCCTTCTACAGGAGGTAACTCATAATCTACACCATTGTAACCAATGTGACTAATTTGTGTGATTGTAGCAGCTGTACCTGTTCCGAAAGCATCTTTCAATAAACCTTGTTTATGAGCTTCTACTAATTCATCTACACTTACCTTTCTTTCTTCAATTTTGTAGCCCCATTTTTTAGCTAAGGCAACAACACTCTTTCGTGTGATTCCTGAAAGGATAGAAGTACTAGTAGCCGGAGTTACTAATGTATCTCCGATTTGGAACATAATATTCATTGTTCCTGCTTCTTCAATGTATTTGTGTTCTTTGGCATCAGTCCAAAGTAGTTGCTGGTATCCTTTTTCTACAGCTTGTTTTGTTGGTAACAAAGAAGCAGCATAATTACCACCTGCCTTTGCAAAACCAATTCCACCTTCTGCTGCACGTACATACTCTGTTTCAACTAATACTTTGATTGCTCCAGAATAGTAAGATCCTACAGGAGAAGCAAAAATTACGAATTTACATTTAGAAGGAGTAGGGCTTACTCCCAAAAATTCTTCAGAAGCAAATAACAAAGGACGAATATACAAAGAACATCCTTCTTGTTTGGGAACCCATTCGTTATCAACTTCTAACAATTTGTATAATCCTTCTAAGAATAAATCTTCTGGAATTGTTGGTAAACACAATCTTTCAGCTGATTTATTGATACGGATAGCATGTTCTTCTGGACGAAATGCAGAGACGACTCCATCTTTATCTCTAAATGCTTTTAGTCCCTCAAATACTGTTTGACCATAATGTAGAGAGATTAAAGCAGGACTAAAACTTAGATTTTGAAAAGGGATAATCTGTGGAGTTCCCCACTCACCATTTTCGTAATCAACAACAAACATATGGTCAGAAAATGTTCTACCAAATGCTAAGTTGTTAAAATCGATCTCACCAATTCGTGAGTTTTCAGTTTTGTTAATTTGAATGTTGTACTGCTCTTCCATCATTGTTTTCGTATCAGCCTGCTAATTTAGTAAAATTCATACGTTGTTGAAAAAATGAAATTGGTTATTTTTGTACAAAACCCGAAAAAAATATGAAAATTCTTCTTCATAGTCACAAAACCCCATCGAATTATCATTTGAAGACTCGCTTGTTGGATTATTTACAAGAACATTTTGCTGATTATTTACCTTCTCGAAATGCTACAAAAAAAGCAATTAAAAAGGGATTGGTTATGGTGAATGATAAGGAAGGAAGTCAAGGAGATTGGGTAAAAAAAGACCAAAAAATAGAATTGTTTGAAGAGGAAAAACAAAGTCCTATTTTTGAACTCTCATTTCCTGTAGTATATGAAGATGAGTATTTGGCAGTGATCAATAAACCAGCAGGAATCGAAGTAAGTGGAAATAAATTTAGAACAATTCAGAATGCCTTACTTTTCAATATAAATATTTCCTCTGAAATAGATGCTTTGAAAGTACCTAAACCTGTTCATCGTTTGGATTATGCAACTTCTGGTTTGTTAATGATCGCCAAGACCAAAAAAATGTTGATTGAATTGGGGAGTTTGTTTAGCGAAAAGAAGATTAAAAAGTGTTATCAAGCAATTTTGACAGGAAAGTTGGGTGAGAAGAAAGGGTTTATCAATACTCCAATCAATGAACAAGAGGCTTTAACCGAATATGAAGTTATCAAGGAGGTCCCTTCATTAAAAACAGGTTTTCTAACTTTGGTGAATTATTATCCACATACAGGACGAACACATCAACTTCGTATTCATTCATTGGAACAAGGGATGCCAATTCTAGGAGATAAGATTTATGGAGATCAAGAGAAGGTTTTTCAAGGTAAAGGTATGTTTCTGAGTGCAATAGCTCTGACCTTCACACATCCTGTTACTTTTCAAGAAATGAAGCTAGAAATAGAAGCTCCTGCTAAATTCCAAAAGACCTTAGAAAGGCAGAAAAATATGTGGGAAAAGAAGTTATAATTTTGTAACTTCATTAAGAACCTTAAATTAAACATGCCTATGTATAGAATTATCTCATTTTTATCATTTTTCTTATTTACAAGTACTTTTATTTTTGCTCAAGATTATGTGAGTCTTGTTCGTGCCTATTATGAGCAAGTAGATACAGGAGATGATGTAGTACAATATCAAAGTTTGAAGTTAAAAGCCCCTATTGTCATTAATGATGATGTAGCTATTATTACAGGTCTTGATCAAGCATACCACAATGTAGCCAATTCAATTGGTGATGATGAAAAAATTAGTTTATACTCTTTTACTTTACAGTTGGGACTAAATTATAAGTTTTCTGAGAAGTGGTCTTCTAACTTTATTTTCTTGCCTAAGATTGCTTCTGATTTAAATGCAGGAAGTGATGCTTATCAATTAGGTGCTTGGACAGTAAGTTCTTACAAGAAGAATGATTATTTCACTTGGCGTTTTGGAGCATACTATACAACAGAAGCCTATGGAAATAACTTCACACCAATACTAGGTTTTTATTATCGCTCTCCAAAGAAACGTTGGGAATTTGATTATTATTTACCAATGTATCTGGATATGAATTATCGCTTTTATAAAAATATTAGAGTGGGAACAACAGTAAGAGCTACAAATCTTGGTTTTAATCAAACACAATATGAAAACGCTTACTATCATGTGAATACTCGTGATATTTTGCCTTATATTCAAATTGATCTTTTGAATGAAACATTGATATTACAAGCTATATTTGTTTATGCAATCAAGGATTATTCACGTTATGAGGATTATCCATCTTTGTGGTCAGTGGTTGGTTCAATTGCTAACGATCAACGAACGCTAGAAAATAATATAAATACTGACTTTAGAACAGGTTTTCAAATACGAATGGCTTATCGATTTCTTCTTAATAAAGAAGACTAAAAAATAAAAAACCCCTTAATTCTAATTTGGTCAAGGGGTTTCTTTTTATTATCTAAAAGAGGATTTTCTTAGGAATCCATATTGTTTGTAGTTCATCAATACTCATATTTTTCAAAAGAATGTCTTTTTCTAAGAATGGATTGAATTCCATTTGTGCTTCCCATTGCACAGTACCCAAAGGTTCAATGCCTTCCTCATAGCTAACACTAAGGTTATGCACAATGATACCTTCACTACTTCTGAATTCTAATGTTCCTACAAAACCTTTGATCTTCTGTTCAGTCTTGTTTTCGAAAGCAAATAAATAGCTAAAGTGACTATCTTCTGTATCTTCAATCAGAATTTTTTCTTTGATAGCTACTGTCAATTGATTCCTTAGTACACTTAGTTTTTCTTTTTCTTCTTTAAGAACCTTTTCTAAAAGAGCTTCTTGTTCTTCTTTTTGTTTGTGTTCAGCAATTTCCTTTTGTTGAACCTTATGCAATTGTTGGTCTTGAATGTCTTTTTGCTCTACCAACTCAGTAACAATCTTTTGTTGATTTTCCTGCAAAACTTTCAAAATACCTACCAATTCTTCATTTGTTTCCTGTTCTACAACAATTGAAGTATTTTGAGGAACTTCTGTATTAGTCATAGTAGGAGTAGAAGAGTTGTTTCGATCTTTTAATTGATGACTAATAGAAGAAAGTCCTTCAGAAATAGATTCCATTTGTAATAGAATTTGTCCAAAACTTTCGCCCCCAATCCCCTTTAATTTATTATTTCTTGCAAAGGTCTTTTTGATATCTTCCCATCTTAATATTTCCTCTTCACTCAAAATATCAACTAACTCCTTAAACTTTAATAAATTGGCTTCTGCACCAGTAGTTAATGTTTGAGCTTCATTTTCATAATGAGAAATAATCAACGTTTGTAATTCATCATCATTCATGATTGGAACCACTCTTTCTGCTAATTTATTCATATTACGATAAGAACCTTGAAGCTTGAAAGGAGGCTCTGTTCTGTATTCATCAGCTTGTGCAGCAGAATCAATATAAGCCAAATTCATTTTTAGAACCACATCTCGTATTGTTAATAACTTTTTAACAACAGAAAGATATTCATTAATTTCTGCTTTAGAATGATTTCCTTCAAAGTTGATGTTTTCTTGACTTCCTGTTTCTGCAATACGCACCAAAGTCAAAACATCTTTTGGTGTTTTACTCGCAATTTTACTTAATACAGCATTGGAAGTAAGACAGTTTTGTAAATAACTTAATTTAAAGGCATTTTCTGAATCACCCAAAATATCTCCCAAATTGTAGATGTCTGCACGGTTGGCAAGCATGTCTGGAATTTGGAACTTATCACCACTTTCTGTGTATGGGTTACCAGCCATTACAACAGCTACTTTTTTCCCTCTAAAGTCATAGGTTTTAGGTTGTCCTTTATAAACCCCTTCAATTTTTCGTTGAGCATCACAAAGAGAAATAAACTTCTGTAAAAACTCAGGATTACAGTGCTGAATATCATCTAAATAAAGCATTACATTGTCTCCCATTACAAGAGCAAGGTTTAGCTTTTTCAATTCTTCTTTTGCACCAGCATTTTGAGCTTCAGCAGGGTCAAGCGAAACAATTTGATGACCAATAGCAGGACCATTAATTTTCATGAAAATCAAGCCCAAACGATTGGCAATGTATTCCATTAAAGTTGTTTTACCATATCCAGGAGGAGAGAGCAAGAGCAACATACCCATCAAATCAGTACGCTTATTTGCTCCAGCAGTACCCATTTGTTTGGCTAAGTTATTTCCAATAATTGGTAAATAAACCTTATCAAGTAATTCATTACGAACAAAAGAACTCATCACACGAGGCTTAAACTCATTGAGTCGTAGTTCTGCTTCAAATTGCTGAGTTAAGTCTTTTTTCAGTTGAATATAATGCAAGTATTCAGGAACAGTATGCGAGACATAATGCTCCATTTTCTGAATAAATTGATTATAATGAAGTGCATAAGCTTGTTTTACAATGGTATCATGATTCCCTTGTAAACCTTCAATAGTTGTTTGTAATTGTGTATGAATAACTTGATTACCATTGTGATTTTGTGAGAACAAACAAGAAGCAATTTCATTCAAGTGTTCATTACAATCAAGTGAGTGAGAGCCCACAAAAGCAAGAACCCAATTTTTTATCAACTGGTATTGAGCTATTTTATTTCCTTTTAGTCCATCAATAGACTTTTGGAATATTTTTTCTTGTTGATGCTCTTTAAGATACTGTATGAAATCTTGACAAACTTTATGAGCTTCATAATGTATGATAAACTGATTTCCTCTTGTACATTCATCAAAAAGATAATCAATTGCTTCTTCAATACTACTTACATCAAACAAAGCACTTTCTTCAACAAAAGGCTGAATTGCTTGTTGAAGTTCTTCTTTTAATTCTTCAAAAGCTGTGTTCTGTGGAAAAACTTGTAATAATAAACCAGCACCTTTTAATTGTTGATCAAAATCCTTTTTGATGCTTTCTTCTAGAAATTCAGTCCACCATAGTTTTGCTAAGGTTCTTGAATCAGAAGAATAATGAAGTAAATCAGCTGTTTGATAAAGCTGTATTAGTTGCCCTAATATTTTATCAGCATCAACATCATGTACTCCCTTGATATATCCCTCATTGTAGCGAACAGACATGAACTGTTGTACAAATTGTAGGTTTTCTTTCTCAGTAGATTGAGCTAATTGTTGAAGAAGCTCTTTCTTTTCTTTAGCCTCCAAAAAGATTTGATAAGCTAAATATTCTCCACGATATACTTTTTTGTTTTCTGAAACTAAATCTTGTTCCCAAAAATGTTGATAACTATTTAGTTTTTCATTTTTAATCTTTTCAAAGAAGTTTGTTCCAGTCAAATGAAAAGATAATTCTTCATTTCTTGGAACAATTGTTAAGGTAAGGCTTTGTTTATTAACAAGGAAACTATGACTTCCTAATTGAATTGCATTTTCACCATCTACAAATAACTCTTGCTTATCTTTCAATTGACGAATAGCATCTTCTTGTGTAGATTTTAAACGACTCTGAATATCGTCAGCTTTTACAGTATCTCCAATTTCTACTAATTCCTCAACTACATTTCTGACCTTATCAATCATTAAGTCAGAGGCAAAATAACCATTGATTTCATTGAGTTCTTTGAAGTTTTTTGCACGATTTTGTACAGACTTCAAAATACGATTAGCAGAATTTAAAAGAGCATTTGAATGTTTGTTTCTTGCTTCAATTAAAGCAACTTTCTTGGCTTCAAAAGCATTATAAGCCTCTTCACGCTTGATAGTAATTTGTTCAATAAACTCATCAAATTCAGAGAATTTACTTTCTAATTCCTCAAGCTGAACCATTAATTTGGTTAAATATTCATCACATTTTTCTGGTTTATCACATACATCAAGATAGTTGATAAGGCCTTGTTGAATTAATTTGAGTTGAGCATTAAATTCAGCTTTACCTTCTACACTCTGTAATTCCTTCTTTTTTCTTTTTAAGGAAACCTTAATTTGATTGAAACGAGCATAAATAGCTGAAATATTATCAATGATTTGAGTAGTTTGTGTAGCATCTTCAATTTTTAGATTACTCACAATCTCAATCAATAATTCTAATTCTTTGGAAGTAGCATCAATTTTTTCTTCAATCCTTGTTGCATCAATAACTTTTTCAAGTTTATCAATCGTTTGATTAATATCTTCTACTTTTTGTTCATAAGGTTGTAGTGCTTCTTTTTTTACTAAAAACTTAACACAACCTTCAGAAGTGTTTGCACTAGCTTGAGCAACTTCTTCCTCTAGTTTGTCAATGAGAGGTAAGTTTGTATAACGTAATTCTTTAAGGGAAATGACCTCACCTCTTGCTAAACGTAATTTTCCTAAAAATTGAACATATTCGTCAATATGTTTTGGAGTAGAACGTCTAACTTCTTGTAATAAGCTTTCTGTTTCTTGACTAACTTCCTGAATTCGTTGAGTTGTGTTTTTACGAATTGTTAGAACTTTTTCAAACTCATCAATAGCAGACTTTGCTGTATTTTTAATCTCAGTAATTGGCTCTGCTAAATTGAAGGCTTCTTCACTAGTTAACCAATAATGAGAATCTAGTGTATCATTTGATTCTTTTAGAATATCCAAATACAGATTACCATAACTATCGTCTTTATCTAATAAGTTTAGAATACCATGAGCATCAGCCATTGCCTTCACAATATCCTTATTTCCTATTTTATATAAATAAGACTCTTTATTAGCTTGAATTTCAAAATCAGAATGAATATAAGGGGTTTGCCAAATTTGAATACTGTGATGTTTTTTAGCCTCTTCATCTGCTTTAAAATAACACAATTCTCCATTATCAAAGATGGCATAACCATGACAAATGATAGGGGTACTAATTGTTTGTTCAATGATATTATAAGACAATAATAAGTAAATACCATGTAGACGATTGTAAAAGACATATAGATAATCTTCACCATTAGGAGATGAGATTTGTCTTTCAAACAATAAATTCTTTAGATCATGGTCGAAAAGTTTGAATTCACCAGTTTGTAGGTAATAACCATTGGCGAAGATTAGTCCATGACCCTCAGGTAAGAAAATACAAGATTCTTTTAGAGCATCAATTCTTTTTGCCTCTTGTAATTTTTCATTATAAACAATATAGCGATACTCATTTTCTTGATAAGGTTTGACTCTCAAGACAATTAGATTATCAATAATTGCATAATTAAACTCTGCATCATCTAATGTCTGTCCTGGATTCTTAACTGCTTCTGAGAAGATACCTTTACCAATATTTGTATTATCCTCAACTTTAATTGTTAAATCTCCACCAATTGTTTCTACAAAAATTTTATCTTCTATAGAGATGTGAGGGTGTAATCCTTTTCTATGCATCTCACGAGTTGTTTTTTTCCAACTAAACTCATGCTGTGCAGGATATTTGATTTCATGATCACTTCTAGCATCTATATAAGTTAATGAGCCATCACTACCAATTTCCCATTTGAAGGCTTTGATATCATTAACTTCTTTACTGATTCTAAAAATCATGTATAAGTACAAGTCTCGCTTAAAAAATCGTACAAATTGAGCGCTCTTATAATACTTATATAGATTATTAAAATCACTTAGAAAATTATCATCTTCTAATATTTTTAATTCTTCTTGGTGGAATTGATGGTCTTGGTATTCATAATAACTAAAAACATCACTTAATTTAATTTCTGTCTTTAATCCTAAAAAAACATTGTATCCAAATAGAAAACGATTGTGGATAGGGCACATATCCCAAGGAATACAATTGTTTTCTGTGGTAATACGCTCATTTGATATAAGCTGTGTTTGAATAGCTCCAAATACATCTTGTCTAGCAATATTAAGGTCTTGTAGTTTTTCTCGAAGTTGAGAACCTTCTTGCAGTAAACGATTTTTGAGAATTTCGTATGTACCTCCTTCTAATTGTATGTTTTCTTCGTTCATTACAGTGTACTAAATGAGTAAAAAAAGTGTAAAAAAAGCCTGATACTCCCCAAAAGGAAATATCAGGCAAAGTATTGTTAAAATAAAATTAAAGAATACCTAAGCTTCCAATTGCTTGATTAGCTATTCCCAATACATTAGCAATTTTTCCAAACTCTTCTAATTGTTTGATTTTTGCTGGATCACTTTCATGTTCCTTTGATAATGTGTTGAGTAATGTAGCTACACTTAAATTCTTAACTGTTTCAGAGTCAATGTTGAATTGGTCAATGAAGTTTGCTAAGTTTTCTTTGAAAGAACCACCATTAGAAGTGTCAAAGAAAGTGTCTTTGATTTGCTCTACAGTTTTACTGTTATCTACTAATCTATCAATAGATTTTCCTTTAGCAATAGCACCCATAATCTTATCAAAAATTACTGGTTCACCACCAACAATATCAATTTTAGCAGATTTCATTGCTTCAGCTAATACAGTTGCTTGTGCTTCTGCAATATCCTTTTGAACTTGAATATGAGCTAAATCTACTTTTGTCTCTTTCTCTAGGCGTAATTTGAATTCTTCATGCTCTCTACCTACACCATCCAATTTCTGCATAGCAGCAGCTTTCTCTTCAATACCTTTAGCTTCAGAAGCTAGTTTTTCTTGAAGTACTTTGGCTTCAGCTAATCCTTTTTTCTCTTCAGCACTTGCTCTTGCTTCAATAACTTGTGCATCAGCCTGTCCGATTTGTAGATCAGCTTCAGCTTGAGCAAGAGAACGTTCACGAATACCTTTCGCATCAGCCAGAGCATTAAGCTCTAATACTCTTGCTTCAGTTTCACCTTCTTTTTCTTTTGCTTCTGCTTTTGCTTCCATTACTTGAGCCTCAGCTAAACCAACAGCAGCTTGTTTAGAAGCCTCTGCATCAGCTAATACTTTGATTGCCTCTGCTTTCTTCAAGGCAGAAGTTTGTTCTGCTTCTGCTTCGATTTGAACTTGTTTAGCTCTAAATTCAGCAGCTTGCTTAGAAGCCTCTGCTTGTTTTGTTTGTCTAATTAAGGCTTCTTGAGCATCTTTTTCTGCTTCTTTTAACGCAACATCTTTTTCACGGTCAGCTTCAGCTAAAGCTTTAGTATCTTTGATTTTTTCTTCTTCTTCAACTACTGCTTTCTCTACAATTACACGTTCACGAATTACATCTTGAATGTTTTTACGTTCTTCTTCAAGAGCTTTTTCTTTTTCGATTTGTGCTAATTCCACAATTCTTAAACGTTCAGTTTCTTCTAACTGCTTTTCTCTTTCTACACGTTCGTTTTCAACAGCAACAGTTTTTTCTTTATTTTTTTGAGCAATTAAGATTTCACGCATTTTGTTTTCTTCCGAAATTCCTAATGCTTCCTGTGTAGAGATACGAGCTTGTTCTGCTTTTAATCGTTCTTCTTGTTCTACACGAATTTTCTCAGCATCTTCAACTGCTTTAATATTTGCAATTTCTCTATGTTGTTTCTCTTCTTTTTCAGCAAGTTGTCTATCTAACTCTAAGATTGTCTCTCTTGCTTCAACATCTTGTTGTCTAATTGTTTTTTCTTTGTCACGAAGAATCAAGTTTGCTTTGATTTTCTCTTCAGAAGTAAGGTCAATTATTTTCTTGATACCTTCAGAATCTAAGATGTTTTGTTCATCTAATGAACTAATTGGAGTTTGTTCTAGGTAATCAATAGCACAGTCATCTAAACCATAACCATTCAAATCTTTTCCGATTTGTTCTGTGATTTTCTTGTTGAATTCTTCACGAGAATTGTATAAGTCTACATAATCAAAGTGTCTACCTACTGTTTTTAATGCTTCTGAAAACTTTGCATCAAATAATTCAATAAGAGCAGTTGGGTCAGATGCACGTTTACAACCAATAGATTTAGCTACTTTGTTAACATCAGGTTCATTGTTATTTACACGAATGAAGAAATTTACTTGGATATCTGCTCTTAAGTTGTCTCTACAGATTAGTCCATCTTTTCCTTGACGAGAAATAGTTACTTTTTTCAATGTAATATCCATTCTTTCCATTTGATGAATAACAGGAAAGACAAAAATTCCACTAAAAGATACTTTGGTACCTCCCATACCTGTACGTACAATTGCTTCTCCTTGAGAAGATTTTTTATACATTTTGAGGATAAAAGCAATAAATCCTACAAAGAAAAAGACAACAATAAGTGCTATTGTCAATCCCGCATTTTCGAGCATTGATGCTTGTAAAAGATAAAGGTTCATTTGAGTTACTATATTTACGTTTATAAAAAGTTTAAGATTTTACAATTTTTGATGTGGTTCAACCGTATAGAAGTTATTTTCTTCATCATGTTCTATTACCAAGCCATGTTCATTTTTTTTGATTTCTTTTCCTTCATAGGTTTTGACTGTAATAATATGATCAGCTCCATTTTTGCCAATCACAATGGCTTGACTATACGATGATGAATCGATAGTATATTTTGCTGTACATACTTTTCCTATAGGAGTAAAAGAGTCTTCTTCATTTTCTGCCATTTTTTTGAAAATATAAACAAATGGAGTACTAATAAATTTTGCGATTAGCATACTGACAAAAAAGTTACCAGCTAATAGGGCTAATGATAAAACAAAGTTTTCAATTCCTAGGTAATAATTTCCTACAATTGAAATGAACCACATAGGAGTGGAAAGTAATGTAAAGAACAGCATAAAAGGAATTTTTCCTATGTTGAAAAAACCTAGTATAGAATAGCCAACAGGAATACTTCCTGTTTCTGAATCAACTTCAACATTTGGTCCACTGATTTCAACATCCATAGTTACATCTATTTCACCATCTGGTTCAAGGTCAAAATCCAAAAAACCTAAATCTAATGCTCCTAATATTGTGCAAAACCAATAGATAAGGGTTAAAAGTAACAGGCAAGTAGGTATTAAATTGATGTAGGCAAAAGAGTACTTGAATAGTTCTATCATATAACTTGGAAAAATTAGGGTAAAAAAAGCCCAACCATTGGCGTGCAATGTATTGGACTTTTTTAAAAATGTCAATTATATAACCTTCTATTATAGGTTAGATTTGTTGGCAGCCATCTTCGCTTTTAATGCAGCTAATGAATCATGTGCTTTTACTTCAGCAGAACCTTCTAATGCTTTGTCAATCTCATCGTCAACACTCTTACTAGCGTTTGCGATTTCTCCATAAGACTCAGCTAAAGCTTCCTCTTCAGCAACTTTGTTCTTCATTTTTTCTAACATAGCTACTGTGCTAGTAGAATCAATTTGAGCTAATTGCTTGTTTAAGTTTTTAGTAGTAGAACTTACTTTTACACGAGCTTTCAATGTTTTCAACTCATTTTCCCACTTACTAATATTTGAACGAATTGTTCTTACACTTGCCTCTAACTGACCAACTTGCTTATCATAAGTAGCTTGCTCAGAAGATAATCTATCTACTTGACCTTGGCTCTCTTCTTTTTTAACCAAAGCTTCAGATGCTAAACGATCAGCTTCTTCTGGAGAAACTTGACCAAGCTCAGCTCTTTGTAATAAAGCCATTGCTTTTTTCTCGTAGTCAGAAACTTTACTTCTATATGAATTTAAATCAGTTTTAGAACGAATTGCTAATGCTTTCACTTCAGCTAATGCATGTAAACTTTTATCTAAATCTTTTTTCATATCACGGATACCTTGTTCCGTCATTTTGATAGGATCCTCTAATTTATCTACTGCAGAATGAGCTTCAGCTTCACCAATTTTGAATAATCTTTTAAATATGTTCATAGTCTTAAATTTTAATTGTTGGAAAATTC
Source organism: Cytophagales bacterium (assembly GCA_024232295.1). Lineage (GTDB taxonomy): Bacteria > Bacteroidota > Bacteroidia > Cytophagales > JAAEPT01 > JAAEPT01. Next base: position 15,930 of record JAAEPT010000013.1, on the reverse strand, counting down.
GATAATTTTATCACCATATTCACTTAATAAAACGGCAAGAGAGTTAAATGTCCCTTCTAATTCATTAAGGTCAAGGTTTTCTAATTGCAAAGTATCACGGTAGATTACTTTTGTTCCTGTTTCGTCTAATACGAAAGCTCCGTGGATAATATCTCTGCTTTTTTGTAGGAGCTCTTTGTGAATAGCACTTGCATCTCCTGATAACTCAAACAAAAACTGTTCAATAATTAAGATAGGTTCTGCACAACAGATAACTAAGTTTGAAATTCCTTCAGTTGCTTTGTTGATTACGAATACCCCATCTTCTGCACTTTCGTGTACGATATCGTACTGTAATTCTAAAATGTAATCTTTTACTTTTAAAAAGTTACTTTCCATGATTCTTTGTGTTTATTTTAAAAATTCTAAATACTTGTTTTAAGTTACTAAACGAAATCCAAATATTCAATTTTAAATTTTTATAAAACAGCAGGGCTCTAAGTTATGGAGGGTGACTGCTTTTGTATGTATTTTTCTTCATTTTGTTCCCGTTATTTCCTTTTGACATTGTAAAGGTACTAAGAAAACTGGAATATCCAAAAATATTGGCAAAATAATTTCTAAAAAAACATAGATAATCTCAAAATGTTGGCTATTTGTTTCCTTTAGCGGATTTTGATGTCAAAAAAAATAGATTATCTTTGAAATATGTCATATATAGGTAAGAATATACGAAAGATTCGTACAGTTAGAAAGCTAAGTCAAGCAGCATTTGCCAAAAAATTTGACCTTGCTCGTACAAGTGTTGGAGCTTATGAAGAAGGAAGAGCTGATCCCAAAATTGATACAATTATTCAAATAGCCAATCATTTTGGAGTAGCAATTGGTGATTTGCTTACAAAAGAGCTGACGGTAAATGATGTTTATCATTTTGATATATTTAAAGAGAGAAAGGCATTGTCTTCTTCTGTAGCTTCAGAAAAAGAAAAGAAAGTTCATACAGAAAAGAGTATTCCTTTGGTAAAAATTAAAGAATATAAGGATTACTGTAATAAATGTAAGGTAATGGATTATATCTCAAAACTACCAATTGTTGAATTTCCAGAAAGAATTTCAGAAGGAAGGGTTCGTGCTTTTGAATTGAAAGGTAGTGAAATGTTGATGGATAGTGGTGGAATGTATAATGGTGATATTCTAATTACAAAATCTGTTGATATTCGAGATATTGAATTAAATAGAGTCTATGTTTTTGTTGCGAACCATGGTGTTTTTACAAGACGAGTTGTATCTGTTGACCACTTGATTTCATTAAAAGCTGATAATATTACTTATGATACCATGGAACTTGGAAAAAATGAAGTATTGGAAGTTTGGGAGCTTTGTGGTAGGTACACTACATTTTTTAAGAAAACTAAAAATATTGAGTACCGAGTTGTACAATTAGAAAAGCAAGTCCAAACTTTATTGGATAGACTAAATAACTTAAATGAAAAAAAGGAAGAGTAAATCTTCCTTCTTATAATATACTATTCATTAAGTGTGTTTCTTTGAGATGCTGAGGAAAACCTCTTTCTACTTTTTGAGAAGTGTGATTTTTTGATTTTAACTTGTTTGCGATATAGTCATATGCTTTCTGATATTGCATTTTATCACTACATGTGAAAAAATCTACTGCCGCATAACCAAACTCAGGCCATGTATGAATAGAAATATGACTCTCCATGATTACAACTACTCCTGTAACACCTACAGGTGAAAAAGGGTGAAATACAGATTTTACAATTGTTGCATTTGCTGCCTCTGATGCCTCATTAAATGTCTTTTCCAAAAAATCGACATCATTCAATATATCAGCATCACACTCATAAAATTCAGCAAGAATATGTTGCCCAAGATTTTTTTCGGGTTTGTTCATCTATTTTTTCGTTTAAAAAAAACAAGATACAAAAAAATATTTGTTATCTTTCGTCTAAGTTTAAAAAGGAAAATTTATGGGTTTATTTGATTTTTTCAATAAAAAGGAAGAGAAGCCTTCTAGAGGGGAGGTTACTGTTCGCAATTTACAAGAAGGAGACTTTATTGACTACTTCTTAAAGTCATGGCAAGTAAAGGAGATTTATGAGTATGACTGGGGAAATAACTTTTATGCAAAAGAATACAAGCTAGATAGCGGAGATGAAGTTCGTTATTTGTATGTAGCTGATGAAGATGAGTTGGAATTATCTATCTCTGAAAAAGTGAATATCATGTCTATTGACAAAAACTTAAAGCATGATATTGTGGAGGATGATGAACCAATGAAACGAATTGAGTATAAAGGTGAAACTTATTACTTATCAAGTGAAAATTTAGGGCACTGTCGTGATTGGGAAGATGATCCAAATTATGATGATAGTTGGTCTAAAGTAGTAAATTGGGAGTTTTTGGATCAAACAGAAAAAAAATTCATTGGAATTGATCGTTGGGGGGAATACGAAATTGAAGCTTCTGTAGGTGTTTATATCGAGGAGTTTGAAATTTCGAATATCATTCCAGTGGCAAACTAAATTTATAGATTAATAAATGATTATGAGACACTTATTTTTATTAAGTATTATTTCTATGGGCTTAGCCTTTTTATCTTCATGTAGCTGTGGTGGGCCTAAGTACAAAGAAACTCCTGTTGATAAGCTTATCAAGCAAATGAAGGATGAGAAATCTTTTAGTATTATTTTAGAAGATATGGATGTAGATGAAGGTATTTTTTCTGATACATACTATCATAAATACAAGATTTTGACAGAGAAAGGTGATGAGATTACCGAAAAGACTACAGATAAGATCAAAGTTTCGAAAGCATTTTTCTGGAGAAACGAAAATTATTTGGGTATGGAGTTAGCTTCTAAGTCTGAAGATGGAAAAGTTTCTAAAGTACCATCTCCTCCAGGATACAATAGTTATGTTGGAAACTCTCGTTATGGTTCTTGGAATGGTGGAGTTTGGATTTTCTATTCTCGTTATTCTTATATGTCTCCAATGTTGGGTATGGATCATTCTCGTAGAGTATACCGTAATCACTACAGTACATACTCTAGTGTATACAGAGGAAGTCGTCCTTACTATGGTTCTAATGTAAGTAATCCTCAGTATGGAACAAATAGTGCTTACAATAAATCTAAGCGTCCTGATTTCTTCTCTCGTAGAGCAAATAAAAGTGGATGGTCTTCTTCATCTTCTTCAGCAAGAAGATCTAGAGCTTCTGCTCGTGGTACTTCTCGTTATAATAGTAGCAGAAGTTACCGTTCTAGCGGTGGAGGATTTGGTAAATAATCTAATAATATCAAAGTATAATGAAATGGTAATTGTGTAACTTGCACAGTTACCATTTTTCTTTTTAAGGCAATGAATCAAAATTCAAAATCACATTTATTAAAGATTGCTCTTTTTGCTACAGGTTTTGCTGGAATTGTAGCAGAATACACACTTTCTACTTTAGCATCTTATTTTTTGGGAAACCAACTATTACAATGGACATTGATTATTTCAGTGATGATGTTTTCAATGGGATTAGGTAGTCAATTGAGTAAATATTTTAAGGATAAGTTATTAGAGAAATTTCTAATTTTAGAATTTCTGTTATCCATTTTTTCTTCATTTTCTGCAATTGTAGTATATACTGTAGCAGGTCTTACTGAGTTCACCGCAATTATTGTTTATTTACTAAGTATTATTGTGGGATTATTAGTGGGAATGGAAATTCCTTTAGTAACTCGTATTAATGAACAGTTTCAAGACTTAAGGGAAAATATCTCTTCTGTAATGGCTGTTGATTATTTTGGTAGTTTACTAGGAGGAGGTTTTTTTGCTTTTATTGGTATTCCATTCTTAGGGCTTACTTATACACCATTTGTATTGGGAGCAATTAACTTCTTGGTGGCATTTCTATTATTTTTTAGATTCAAAAGCCATATTTCTAGATTTCGCTTATTTCAATTATTGGGTTTCGGAGTTGCACTTATTTTAGCTGTTGGAATTTACTTTGCTAAACCTATTATGATGTTCGGTGAACAATCTCGTTATCGTGAAAAAATTATTTATCAACACCAAAGTAAGTATCAAAAAATTGTCATTACTCAATGGAAAGACCATCATTGGTTATTTATCAACGGTAATCAGCAATTATCAAGTCTAGATGAATGGTTGTATCATGAGCCATTAGTACACCCTGTGATGAAAATGGCAAACCAGCCTAAAAATATTTTGATTTTGGGTGGTGGTGATGGTTGTGCTGTTCGAGAAATGCTTAAATATCCATCTGTAGAAAAAATTACAATGGTGGATTTAGACCCTAAAATGACAGAAATAGGAAGAAGTCACCCTGTTTTGAAAGCATTAAACAAAGGAGCATTAGAAACGGAAAAATTGACAATTATTAATCAAGATGGTTTTCAGTTCTTAGAGCAAACAAAAGATTTTTATGATGCAATTTTTGTGGATTTGCCAGATCCAAAATCTGTTGATTTGTCCAAGTTGTATTCTAAGGAATTTTATCAATTGTGTTATCATCAATTAAGACCAAATGGTGCAATTATTACACAAGCAGGTTCGCCTCAGTTTGCAACCAAAGCATTTCATTGTATTGATATCACCATGGAATCTGCAGGGTTTTCTACAGCTCCAATTCATAATCAAGTGCTTACATTAGGAGAATGGGGTTTTGTGATTGGTCATAAATCACTGGACAAAGAAGGATTAAAAAAGGCATTAAGGTCTCTTCATTTTGATGATGTAAAAACAAAATGGTTGAATAATGATGGAATGCTATTGATTACTTCTTTTGGAAAAAGTGAAATGGATTTGTCTACTGTTAAGGTGAATACAACATCCAATCCAATGCTATATCATTATTATTTAAATGGAAACTGGGGAATGTATTAAGTTACTTGCCAAAATTCCGCTATCTACAGCTTCTGGGAAAATTGGAATTCTGCCATTATCCACACCAGCATAGACAAGGTTTTCATGACTCCTATGTTGATTTTGGTCGTTCAATAAAAAATAAGGTTTGGGTATTGCCATAGCATGCCCAATCCCTTTTATAAAAGCTTGAATGATATAAGGACGGATGTCTTCATCATAATAATTAGAAATATGTTCAATTGTGTTTTCTACGAATGGACGAGGATTATCTAAAGTTTCTAGTACTTTTTTTCGTTCATCAGGCTGAAAGCAATAATAAGAAGTTAGTACTTGAAAAGGAGAATCCGATGGTCTCAACTGACTATGAGAATTAACAAAACCCATAAAAGCTTTTTCATTGCTCAATATTTCATTCTGCCAATAAGCAGGAAATTGTTCTTGATGTGGTAAAACTAGATTAACAACTAGCCAAGGAGCATATTCATTATTTTTGAATAAATGATGATCTTGTGGGTAGACATACTTTAAAGCATGTTTTGTTCCTGCATAAATCACTTTATTTACCTCAAATTGTTCTATTTTTTGACTTTGAGCATTAATCACCTCTACAGAAAAACCTTTTGTAAGTGGAGTAATCTTTTTGACCAATCTTTGACAAAGTAGTCGTTCTTTGTGAAGAATATTCTTACTTATTTTCTCAATGAAATAATGATTTCCTTGTGGTGGAGAAAAGAGTTTAACATTATCTTTCTTAGTTGAATAAGGTCTACATTTATAGTAATGAATTCCAGCCAAAGCAGAGACTTGTTGAGCTGTACCACCATAATCATCCATCATATGATAATCAATTTGATTCACAAACTCAGCAGGAATATTTAAACCTTCTTTTCTGAGAAAATCTAAGAAAGAAATCTCATTAAGATGATGTAGTTTTTTGTTAATGAGTCGAGTGGGAGAGGGGACTTGATTTTCATATTTATCTAAGATAGTATGAAGCTTTTTGCCAAATTCTTTATCCGTAATTACATCATCATAAAATTCTCCTTTTACAAAAGCCCTACTTTCAATACTAGGGTGAATTAAATGTTGTGTATCAGTAAAGTCCCAAAGCTCTGTTTTTTGATTATAGTTGATAAGATTTAAGGAAGAAAGCATATTCAAAAACTCCCTTCCATAATTTTGTGGATAAGAGAGATCATAATGTGCTCCTTGTGCAAAAGGCATTCCTTCGTATTCATAAGCACTTGATGTTCCTCCCAAGTTTTCAGAAGCTTCACAAAGTATAAAGTCCTTGTCTTGTAATTGATAAGCACTACTTAAACCAGCAATTCCACCACCTACAATTAGAATATCATGTTTTTTGACTGCTCGTTCTTTAGGAAAGAAGATACTTTTCCACACTAAATGCCCTATTTTGTGGTCAGAAAGTACCTTTATGGGAATGTGATTTTCTTGTTGAGAATAAGTACAGGCAGTCCAAGGAAAAAGAGCAAGTGATGATATTTTTAAGAAATCTCGCCTTTTCATGAAAAGAGTACAGGTTTTAGGAATGGGTTCTTATCATTATTCTTCCAAATAAAGCCATCAATGATGTAATGAGTAACTTGTGGAATAGAAAGTAATGCAATGACTAATCGTTGTCCTAGAGGGTCTTTGATGACTTGTGTTGGATAATGGAGAATTGTACCAAAAAAGGCTGTTTTTTCTCTCCATAAAAATAAATCCCAAAAATATTCTTCTACAAATGCAAAAATTAAAATGGCAATTAGCATCATTGAAATATGTAGAACCCACTTAGGTATAGTGAAACTTTTTTGTTGTACAAGTTCTTTTTTCTTTTCAACATAGATAAATACTAAAATACAATATGGAATACCATGTGCAACTACATTTGTGACTGAAAATGCAATGTCAGAATTGAAATATACAATACCTAAATACCAATTCATCCCTGTACCGAATAACCAAATGATTTTACCAAAAGGAAGTTCTAGTTTGTGCTTTTTACATTGATAGATTTCTTCAATTAACCAAATTATCAATATTAGCCAGTAAATTGTATTGGCAATTCCATTAAAGTAAATAAAGAAAGATTCTGTAAGTCCTAATTGTAATAGATAACTTTTGAGTGTGACAAAGTCCCCATTAATAAACCAATTAAACAAACGATTTCCATTTAAGTGCCAATGAAAAACAGGGTAGAGCATGGAAAAGTAGATGACAAATTTATCCTTTAAGAAACGATGATTAATCTTGTGTTTATATTTTGCTCGATAAAGGGCAAAGAAGCCATATTGTTGCTTGATAAAGTGGAATAAAGCAATGTAAGCAAGGATCCTCCAAAAGAAGAAGGTTGAAACTTGTGTAATTAACATAATGCCTACAAAAGCACAAATAGGAGCAAGAATAAGTGTTTTTTTATGACTTTTAAATTCTTGTTTGTCAAAGTAAGTTCTCCAAATGGTACTCCAAACATGACTTACATCTATTCCCAAAATAAAGATTGCCCAAGCCCAAATAGGCATTTTGAATTGGTGAATTTCTTGTGGAAGTAAAAAACAAAAGACCCAAGAAAGCCAAACAGGTAAGCCCAACCATAACAAATCAATTTTTCGAGAAAATAACCACTGATTTTTCATTATTGACCTCTTTCGTAATAGCGATATAATATTGGGTTATGAATTGAGTTCACTTCAATTGAATCAAGTTTGATAATGTCTTTTCCAAAAGAAGTAATTAATGACATGGCATCATGTGTTAGCCATTTTGTTTCCACCTTATCAAACTGCATAGCTTGTAAACGCTCTTTGAGTAATGGACTTGTTATTTTCTTAGAACCAATAATCCAACCCCATTCCCCAAAAGACATTACATGGTTGTGAATAGGTAATGTATGAAAACCTGCATGTTTTACTGTTCTTTCTACACACTGAAAAGCACTTGGTGTAAAGTAAGGACTAATGGCTTGTGTAATAATTGCTCCATGAGATCTTAATCTTTTTGCACAAAGCTTATAAAACTCATGGGTGTACAAACGATTCAAATCTACTGTTTTTGGGTCTGGAAAGTCAATAATCATTACATCAAAATAAACTTCATTATCTTCTAAATAATTGAAGGCATCAGCATGAACAATATTCACCTTTTGATTTTGGAAAGCATTCTTATTAAGCTCTGTAAAAATTGGATTACTAGAAGCCAAACGAGTCATTGCAGGGTCTAAATCTACCAATGTTATCTTTTCTACTGAAGGATATTTCAAAACCTCTCTTACTGCACAACCATCACCAGCACCAAGAATCAATACATGTTTTGGAGTATTGGTCAGTTTCATTACTGGGTGTACCAATGGTTCATGATACAAATATTCATCAGAAGTATTTAGTTGTTGGTCATCATTAATGATAAGACGATGAATATTGTTTCGTTCAGTGATTTTAATCAATTGATAAGGAGTTTGTTCTTCATAAATGATTTTATCCTCATATCGACTTTGTTCTCCAAACAAGACAATAGAAGGGGCAAAGTATAAACTTATTCCAATAATCAATCCTACACCAATAGCTCCACCAATTAACTTCTTTTGAAACTCAACCTTAATTAATGATTTTAGTTGAATAAAAAGAACTATTGCTACTGCAAAGTTGATACAACCTAAGATAAATGGAGTATAAGTCAAGCCAAAGAAAGGAAGTCCAACAAAGGCAAAAAATACACCTCCTAATAAGCTACCATAATAGTCCTTTTCCATGACAGAGGCAATATTGACCCTTAACTCTTCATAATCACTATTAACACGTGTAGCCAAAGGAATTTCCATTCCAATTAACAAACCAATAGCAATGCTAAATCCATAAATAATTACCCCAATTGATTCTGTCACAGCCATCATTCCATAAGTACTTAGGGTGCAAATAGAAGCAAGTACACTTAGTACAAATTCAATGATAACAAGTTTCTCTAGTAGATTTTTATTGAAATATCTACTAATTCTACTCCCCAAGCCCATTGAAAACAACATTACAGACAAAATCATAGTCCATTGTAATACTGCATTCCCAAGAAAATAAGTGGCTAAAGTGGCTAATATATATTCTGCAACAATCCCTGCAAGACCTGTTGCGAAGAGAGAAGCCATTACAATGGTAGAATATTTCTTTTTTGACATAAACTAAAAGTTAAACAATCAGATAAAATTCTTTCAAAAATAGGGTTTGATAGATAAATATCATCTAATTTTTTTAAATTCGAACAAATAATAGTGAAAGCTTTATCAAATAAGAGATTATGCCATTTTTTGAGGATAAATTTATCAATATTGAAAAGTTGTGGAAAAATACCACAGTAATTGTATTTGCATTTGGAATATTGTGTCTTATTTCCACTTCTTTTTTTCTTTCTGAAAGTCATATAACTGAAAAATCATCATCACAAGATGGTATTTTGGTAATGGATTCTTTGGAGCAAGGAGTTTATAATTTGCAAATTCGTTCTGATATAGAAAATAACCAATGGGTGTTTTTGGAGGTGAGTGCAGAAGATGAAAATGAAACTACTTTATTTTCTTTAGGGAAAGAATTGTGGAAAGAGTCAGGTTATGATGAAGGATATTATTGGGCAGAAGATGATAGGAAATTAGAGTATGATTTTGTTCTTCCAGAAGGTAAAACAAGTTTAGAAATTAAATGTGTTGAAACAAAAAGTGGAAGTGCTTATCCTTTTTATGTTCATTTATACAAAAGGTCAGGAAGTCCTTTGATTTTCCTTATGGTGGGTGTCTCTTCACTTATCATTAGTATCATATCAATACTTATTATTTATAAAGATTCATTGTTTAACACAGAAGAAAATTAATCATGTTAAAATATTCAATTGCAACAGTTTCAATATTACTTCTTTTGTATGGAGTAATGTTTTATTATGCTTCAGAAGGTTGGGGCTATTTAAAGGGATATGATATAGAGTATTATCAAGGAACTAGAACATATTCATCTGGTCCATCATTTTGGTATGGAACAGGAAATGTTTCTTATTATAGAGGAGAGCCAAGTGTAAGAAGTGGAAGTGTAACAGGTGGTAGTCAACGTGGAGGAGGAATACATGCAGGAAAATAAGAAGAAGCAAAAAGAGAAATTTGTCCTTATTTTTTCCATTTTCATTGCAGGACTTTGTTCTATCATTTATGAGTTATTGATTAGCACAGCCTCTTCTTATTTTATGGGAGATAGTGTGAAGCAATTTTCCATTACAATAGGTGTTTATATGGCAGCTATGGGTATTGGTGCATTAATTTCTCGAAAAATTAACACAGACCTATTAACTAAATTCATTCTTGTAGAAATTCTTTTGGGTTTTATAGGAGGTTTGGCTATTCCTATTCTTTATTGGGTTTTCTCCCTCTCGTTTTTTTATTATCCTATCATGCTCTTACTCATTACAGTGATAGGTGTACTTACAGGTTTAGAAGTTCCTCTGCTCACAAGAGTTATGGAGGATTATGATAAGTTGAAAATAAACTTATCCAATGTATTAACACTAGATTACTTTGGAGCTTTATTAGCAACATTAATTTTTCCTTTTATTTTTCTCCCTTTCTTTGGAACATTTCAATCTTCATTGATTTTTGGGTTGATTAATATGGGTATAGGTTTTTTGAACCTTATTTTCTTTGCTAAAAAACTATCTACCAGAAAACGAAAAATATACTTACTATGGAGTATTGTCATTAGTGTATTTCTATTACTAATGCTTGTGTTCTCCAAAAAGTTGTTGCGTATTTGGGAGCAAGGTTTGTATGAAGATAGAATTGTATATGCCAAACAGTCCCCTTATCAAAGGATTGTAGTGACCAAAAGTAAAAATGATGTTCGAATGTTTTTGAATGGAAATTTACAGTTTTCTACAATCGATGAGCATCGTTATCATGAAATCTTAGTTCATGTTCCATTTTCTGTAAAACAGGATTGTCAAGAAGTGTTAATGCTAGGAGGAGGAGATGGATTAGGAGCTAGAGAAATGTTGAAATATCAGGGGTTAAAAGAATTAACAATTATTGATATTGATCCTTTAGTAAATCAAATTTCTACTCAAAATCATTATATCAAACAAGCCAATCAAAATAGTTTAACAAATGAACGAGTAAAAGTAATTCACCAAGATGCTTTCCAATTTTTGTTGAAAAATGAAAAAAAATATGATGCAATAATCATTGATTTACCAGATCCTAATAATACGTCATTAGCTCGTTTATATAGTCGAGAATTTTACAAGTTGGTGAGAAAGAGATTGAAAGAGACAGGAGTTTTTATGACACAAGCAACAAGTGTTTACTTTGCTAAGCATACTTTTTGGTGTATTGATAGGACAGTAAAGGCAAGTGGTTTTGAATACACTTATCCTTGTCATGCCTACGTTCCTTCTTTTGGTGATTGGGGTTGGGTTTTGGCAACCAATAAAGTCTTACCTAATCCTATAAAACTAAATGTAGAAACAGAATATCTTACAAATGAAGTTCTACATTCCATTTTTAACTTCGAAAAAGATGTTTTGGTCCCAGAAAAAACAATAAGTACTCTAAATAAACCAGTTATTTTAGAGTACTACTTGAATGATTGGAGGCATTGGCATTAGGTCAAATAATATTTTTTACGCAACTCTATAAACCCTTTTTCTCCTACTTTAGCAATATGCATTGATTGAGCATACACATTAGGATCATCTGGAAAAGATTTACTAATACTTCTTTTCTTCATTCGAATATATTCTTCTCCTTCTTCAGTCAACTCAGCAATTTTCAATTGTGTAAAAATCAAAAAGATTGCTGCACCCCCCAAGATAATTGACAAGAGAAAGTATAATCCATTTACATTATTGATTGTTGGGATTATTAAACAAATAATTGAAATCAATAATATACTTACAAATCTAGTAAAGAAAAGCATATCAAAATGCCTCAAAGGTTTTTTGATACCATTTTCTTGAAGTTTATGATAAAAATTCTCCTCAAATCCTTGAAACTTTTCGATTCTTTCAATTACCTCTTCAACAGATATTTGTTCTCCATGAAATCTAAAAGCTTTTTGATAAACTAGATGAATTAATGGTGATTTTTTTATTTCAAATGTTTTTTTTGTTTTCTTGAACTTTGTTCTTCTTGTATTAAAAACAATATATCGCTCTGTTTCCAATATCAGCAAACACACTTTTACAGCATGTTTGATATCATGGAATAATAAGGCAACTTCTTCAGGATTTTTAATAAGAACCGAATTCTGAAAACGATTATCAGGCTGTTCCTCAATTTTTTTGACGATCAAAAAATTAACAACAAATACAATTGCCAGAGCTACAATGATTCCTAATATTGTCAACATATTATGTTAGTTTTTTAAGATTTTACCTTCAGGTACATTAAAATCATTTTCTAAACTTTGTTTATTATCCCCATTTGCCATTAGAATTAAGTAATCTCCTAAGCCTACAGTCACTTCTTTTGATGGATTTTTAATAAGCTTCCATTTATTATCTTCAAATTTTGAGATTCCTAGTAAAATGCTATCATAATTTAGCTTTAAATCCATGAAAGTATCAAAACAATTTTTACTGAAGAAAGGATTATCTTTTGTTACCTCATATTGTTGAATGTCAAAGTCTTGTCCATTTCCTGCACTTACTGTTGACATCATATCTTCTGTAAGAGTAGCTACATCTGGCTCAAAGATAAAACTAGCAACCAGTTTAGAAGCAATTTCACTCTTAGAAACTACATAAGTTACTCCAGCTTCAAGAAAAGTATTTTTTAAGTTTGCATTATTTAATGAAACTACAATTTGTAATTTTCTAAAGTGTTGTTTCAGATTCAAAAGATAAACTAAAACTTCGGTATCATCATCAAGATTTACAAATACGGTAGCAGACTTTTCAATATTTACTTTGTGTAATGCTTCTAGATTATGATAGTCAGCAAACATACAGAAAACATTATCATTCTCTTCATAGGAATCATTGATTAGATCAATATCATTTTTATTGTTTGTTACAATAGCAACAGGGTGAGATGTTTTGATGATTTCATCTGTAACTTGTCTTGCAAAATCATTCCAACCAATAAGAAGAATGTGATTTTTGAAGTTTGTTCCAAATTGTCCTAGTTTTTTCTTTTCCATATAGTTTGTGACTTTATTTGTTACATTACCCACCAAGAAACCCAAAAGTCCCAAACTGGCGAATAAAAAGATAATTGCAATAATTCTACCCATAGGGGAGACTGGAGAATAATCTCCATAACCTACAGTGGTAAGGGTTACTAATCCATACCATAAGCCATCGGCAAGAGAAGTAATGTTTCCGTTTGCTTGTTTTTCAAAATAAATAAGGATTTCAATAAGTCCTACAAAAACAAGAAATACAGCTACATATATAAGTCTTTTTTTAGTTATTAAATTTTTTATCATAGTTTTTCTATTAGTGTTTCTAAATAGTGCTTGTCAATTCCGAAATTACGTTTGATTAATTGGATTTGTTCAAAAGCTTCTTTTTTATGTTCATTTGAGTTTTTCTTTCCAATAATCATTACATTTTTCCCTGTATGTTCATTTGAAATAAACTCAAAAGCTTGTGTCTGGTAGCCAAACCCTTCTAAAACTAATGAACGTATTCCATCAGTCACCATTTCTGCTTGCCTTTCTTCAAAAATATTGTGTTTTAAAATACCTTGTAGTTCTGTAGTACAATTCATTTGTTTACGAACTTGTTTGTGGCAACAAGGAGCACACATAATGAAGGAAGCATTAGCAGAAAGTCCTTTAAAAATAGCATCATCAGTTGCTGTGTCACAAGCATGCAAAGCAATTAAAATATCTAGTTGTTCACATTGATATTCTTCTATTAGTTGAGCTTTAAAAGTAAGATTTGTGAAATTAGCCTCTTTTGCAATATCATTACAAAGGTCAACTAACTCTTTTCTGAGCTCTATTCCTGTGATATGAACATCTAAATTTAATGAATTTTTCAAAAAATCATACAAAGCAAAAGTTAAATACCCTTTTCCAGAACCCATGTCAACAATATGTATACTAGGAGAGAGGTCTAAATCCTTAAGATGTGCTTCTACAATTTCAACATATTTATTAATCTGTTTAAATTTATCTTGTTTATTGTGATAAACTTCATTCTTAGAAGAAACAACGCCTAATCTTTTTAAGTAAATATTATTTTCAGCACTAATTAATCTCCTTTTTGTTCGATTGTGTTCAGAACTTTCTTTTTTTAGAGTAGGAGGGAGGTTGCGAAGTGTTGCTTTTCTCTTTTTATTAAATAAAAGCTCTAAATTTTCTTCAGTTGAAAAAGAATGTGCACTTAGTACTTCATTACCAATTAAACTCGAGATTTTGTCAATGGCTTCAGTAATAGAAAAGTTTTTTGTGACATCTTTTGTTTTGTGTCTATATAAGAATGACAAAACATATTCATCCTTAATATTGATAGGCTTTATATAAATGTTTTGAAGATTAGGTTCTTCTTTACTTTTTATTTTTCCCAAAGTACATTTAATGAATTCTTCATTTTCAATACTTTGTTTTAATTTTTCAATAAAATCTATTTTCATTTCTACTACATTTCCATTTTGATGATATATGCATCTTTATATCCCAGTTTTTTAATTTGCCTTAGCATTTTTTGTGCTTTTTTCTTGGAGATATGTTTTCCTACTACATACTTGTATTTATAAATACTCTTGTAATCTATTTTAATGCGTTCTATTGGTTGTTTGATCTTTGTAAACTCTCTGGCATCCGTAGAAATAGGATCTATACTTGCCATAAATTGGATACGGTAATAAGTACGCTTTTTCTTATTTGATTTTTCTACTTTTTGATTCTCTTTTTTTAGTTTGGGATATTCATAATATATCATAGAACGAATTGCTCTGAAAATAGCAGAAGCTATAATTTCCTGTCCATAATTAGAATTCAAATATTTTCCTTCTGTTTTGTTGGTTAGAAATCCGCATTCAATCAATACAGAAGGCATCTTTGTGTCTAATAGAACTTGTAGGTTATGCTTTCGGTCTTTTTTTGTTTTTATTCCTCTACTTTTTCGCTTAGCTCTTGTTTTAAATTCTTTTTCTATAAATTGAGCCAACTTTAAGCTCTTTTTAAAAGCCTTTGTGTGTATATGTGTTTCTGTTCCTGAAGCATATCGGTTTTGACTAGAGTTACAATGAATACTTACAAAATATTGAGCATTATTTTTATTCGCAATATTACACCGCTGGTCTAATGATAAGTAGTGATCCTTAGTTCTTGTATAGACTACTTTTACAAAAGGTAGATTTTTGGTTAAGTAGTTACCAACTTTTTTTGAAATAAGTAAGTTTAGTTCTTTCTCAGATTTCCCTGTCTTTACATTGATACTTTTACCAGGGTCATTCCCTCCATGTCCAGGATCTAATACAATCACTATCTTTTTTTGAGATGTGTGAGCATACTGAGATAATGGAAAAAGAAATAGTATAAGAAGAAATGTAACTTTTATGTTTTTATGTATTATTCTTTTTGAAGCCATTTTACTAAAATACAAAGGAAGTGATAATAGATAAAGCAAAATTAAATCTAAATATTTGTTGTCATATTTAACTAATCATTAAATATTGATTTATAGTGTTCTATAAGTGTATTATCAAGGTCAATCAATCATTGTTTTTTATGAATAATTATAGTTTTTTGATTTAAGTTTGTGTTACAGATAAAAAGTACTACCTTTGCAATCCCTTTAAGAGAAAGGGGGGTGAAAAGAATTAAAAGTAAAAGTTTTATTCTTTGAAATGATGAAGAAAAAATTGATTAAAAAAAAACTAAAAATAATTTTTGGTTTTAAAATTAAAAACCTCTTATCTTTGCACTCGCTTTGAGAGGAAGCGAATCAATAATTTTTGAAAGAAAAATTATTGATAAAATAAGAAGAAAAAAATCAAAAATAATTTTTGGTTTTAAGTTTAAAAACTTCTTAACTTTGCATTCGCTTTTGAAGAAAAATATTTGCAGAAAGTTG
>JAAEPT010000012.1 GCA_024232295.1 Cytophagales bacterium | reverse complement strand
CACTCTACCGAACATGCTCTAATAGAGTTAATTGACCAAATCAGATTATCCAAAAGTAATAATAAAATGACATGTGGCCTATTCATTGATCTCTCAAAAGCATTGGATACCGTAAACCACAACATCTTACTTCAAAAACTTAAGAGGTCCTGCTCTTGATCTCTTCAGAAGTTACCTAAGTAATCGCAAACAATATGTTCAAATAGACAAATGCAAATCTCAAACTCTACCCATAACTTGTGGAGTTCCTCAAGGCTCTGTTCTTGGACCTCTCTTTTTTATCTTGTTTATCAATGATCTACACAAATGTTGCCCTGAAGGAAAAACTAGACTTTTTGCAGATGACACCACTATATTCTTCCACAGCAATTCTATTGATGATATAAAAGCACAAGGCCAAATGATAATGACCCAACTAACCAATTGGTTTAAAGCCAACAAACTTACCCTTAATTCTGAAAAATCATCATTCACAATATTCAAATCAAGCAAAAAAATCATCCCCGACTTACCGAATCAAATTGAATTTCTTAACCAAAGCATAAAAAGAACTTCAT
>JAAEPT010000011.1 GCA_024232295.1 Cytophagales bacterium | reverse complement strand
ATTTACTCATTAGACAAGACACTTCTCAGGAATCTTGGGATACTTGGATAACTCTTTTTGCAATTAAGGTTTGGATAAGAAAAATCAACAGAAATACTTAAAACTTTAAATCACTTCAAATTGTACTGTCAATATTATTTATTTTTCCTTGTACAAAAATGCTAATGTGATCAGAGCTCTCATATGTCGTTTGTTTAAGAAAATAGTCTAATCTAATGTCAGCAACTTCTTGCTCTATGTATACTGTATCAAAAATTACTTGGATGGTGCCATCAGTATCTTCTGCAATGAACCCTTGTTTTCCATGAGCGAACTCTCCAACTGTATTCTTTACCTTTGTAACTCCAAAAACATCTCCATCACTCAAACCACCACCTCTATTATCCATAAACCAAGATTGAAAACCTAACTGTTGTTTTGCATTTTGACCTTGATAGTTTACTATGGGTTGCCCTTCATTATTATTTAGAAAGTGAGGATTCTCAATATCTAATGTATCTACATAGATTGTTGATTCGTTAATTGGAATCTCCTCAAAAGAAGAAAAAGCAATTGTATCTATTTGTGCATAAGAAAATAATGTAGAGCTAATGAGTGCTCCAATCAGTAAAAATGATTTTTTCATAGTTGTCTAATGTATGTTTTAAAAATATCTTTCGAAGATAGAGATAATAAATTAAATAACTATGAGGTTTTTGTAAGTTTTTTATACTTTGATCAATAAAAAAGGAGACCTAAAATAAGTCTCCTTTCATTTATTTTTACTTGTTTATTATTCTTATCTATGATAGTAAGGTTTCCAGTTTTTACCCTCTGTATCTGTATGGTGAATAATAATCTCTGTTCTTCTGTTAGCTTGCTTTTCTGCTTGAGTTAAACCTTTTGTTTTAGGGAAGTGGCTACCATATCCAACAGCTTTAATTCTTCTTTTTGAAATACCCTGCTCAGTTAAGTATTTTGCAACTGCTTCAGCTCTTTTTTGAGATAAAGACTGATTATTTGATTCAATACCTCCTGTTTCTGTATGACCAGCAACTTCGGCATGAATTGTTGGATCTTGCTTTAAGATTTCAACGAATTTGTCAAGCTCGGCATGTGCTGCTTCATTCAAGTCAGCCTTGTTATTAGCAAAGAATAATTTCTCTAGCTCTACAACAGACTCATCTTTCTTTCTATTTAATTTGAAGTCAATTTCTTTCTCATAATACTCATCTTTTTTTGGTAAGTCAAATACTTGATTTTGTGGAAGGAATCCTTCTGATTTCACATCAATAGAGTAGTGACCATCTGCAGGAAGTACTAAGGTATATTCTCCAGTAATACCATTAGAATGAAGTACAGAAACTTCTTCACCAGTATCATTATCCTTAATATGAATCTCAGCATCTAAGAATTCTCCACTTAATTCAGAAGTAATATGTCCTTTTAATACAATTACAGCTCTGTTTTCATTAGGAAGAGTCATCATGTATAAATCTTGGTCACCATAGCTATCTTCATGGTGAGAAGAGAAGTAAGCACGCTTTCCATCAGGAGACCATACGAAGAATACATCATTATCTGGTGTATTGATAGGGTGTCCCATATTTTCTGGTTTACTCCAAGTATTTGTGGTAGCATTATATTCCGTTCTGAAGATATCATATCCTCCCATAGAATTATGTCCTTTTGAACTAAAATATAAGTGAGTACCATCAGCATGGATAAATGGAGCATCTTCATCATAAGGGCTATTAATATTTTCCCCTAAGTTTACTGCCTCACCCCAAGTTCCATCAGGTTGTTTTTTTGCCATGTAAATATCTTGACCTCCAAATCCTTTTGGTCTATTACTTACAAAGTATATTGTTTTCTTATCAGCAGAAATACTGGCACTATTCTCTAAATGTTTTGTGTTGATTGTTTCTCCCAATTTTTTAGGGAAACTCCAAGCATATCCCTCAACTAAAGAGTAATATAAATCACCAGTGCCATGGTGGTTGTTTTTATACAAGATTAGCTTTTTACCATCAGGAGAAAGACCTACAGCTGCATCATGCTCAGCAGTATTGATTTTAGTACTTAATTTCTGAGCTTTCTTCCACTTTCCATTGATATCTTTACGAGAGATATAAATATCTTCCATGAAACGACCTTCATAATCTAATTTTGCTCCAGTAGAACCTTTTCTTCTTGAAGTAAAAATCAATGTTTTCTCATCAGCAGTGATTAATGGAGCAATGTCTTCACTCTCACTATTTACATAATCACCCAAGTTTTCGATCTTTACACCTGCTACTGGTTTTTTGATTAGTTCCTTACCATTATTCGCTGTTTGAATATAGTAATCAACCATTGCAAGTTCTCTCACTTGTTGTTTGTGCTTTCTTTTATAGAAAGTATCATATTTTTCCTTGAACAAGTTATAATGTTCAATTGCTTTGTCGAATTCTAAGTGCAATTGATAAGCACGAGCTAAACAATAATCAATATCTTCTGAAATATAATCATTGTGATATTCATCATAATCTAATACAGGCTCCTCATCAGTTTTATATCCTTGCTCATTTGCTTTGATAAGATGAGTTCTTGCTAATTCATTGTGCTCTGCTGATAAAAGATAACAAACTCCTAGTTTGTATTCTATCTCTGCAGAGTTCTTTGTTGACTTATTAAGTTGCTCAAGATACTTAATTGCTTCAGCAAACTTATCATTTATAAATAAGTCATCAGCCTTTTCGTATACGACATCGTACTTGCGTTCAGACATCTCTACCTGCTGAGCTACAGCAGAAAAGCTCAAAGCTCCAGACAATAACAGTCCTGTAATTATTTTCTTGTTCATAATTGTTTCTTAGATATTCTTAAAAGAGAAGAGAATGAACTTCTTATTTCTCAAATATTTGGGTATGAATATACTCTTTTTCATTTTAAAATTCATAAACTTATTATCAAAAAAATAAATTTTAAGGAATTCAACAAAAAGCATTTACCTTTGTTTTTGTAGATGGATTTCAAATATAATATTTAGATGTATAAAAAAATTAGTCGTATAGTATTGGTGGTACTTGTACTTATCAGTCTTATTCATGTTTACTTTATATCAACTCTTTCCTTTAATTATGACTTTGATAGTTTTTTCCCAAAAGGAGATCAAGATGTAGTTTATTATAAAGAGTTTAGGGAGAAGTTTGAAAATGATAATGACTATTTATTAATTGGTATCAAGAATGAAGAGGGGATTTTTCAAGAAGAATTTCTTAACAAAATTCACGATTTGAGTCAAAACTTAGATACTGTTACAGATGTACAACAAGTTTTATCTTTAACAACTCTCAACAATCAAATTGTTTCGAGAGCTGGACTTTTTACTGTTCCCTTTATTCATTTAGACAAAAAGGAATTTGATAAGGATTCTTCCTTAATTTATCAATATGAAGAGTTAATAGGAACTTTTGTTTCTGCTGATGCAAAATCAACTGTAATTCTACTTCAGAATACTGATATGATTAAAATTACTGCAGGAGATAGAGTGGTTGAAAAAGTAGAGCAGTTAATTGACGGTTATAACTTTGACGAAGTACACATTGCAGGAAAGATAAAAGCTCAAAAAGCTTATGTAAGCAAAATGCAGAAAGAGTTGGCCATCTTTATTGGATTATCGTCTATTCTTATTGTTGCTTTCTTATATACTGCTTATCGTTCTTTGTGGGGAATTGTATTGCCATTGGTAGTTGTATTTCTTTCAGCGATTTGGATTTTAGGAATCATGGGTATTACCAATAAACCCATTGACTTGATGACTGTTTTATTACCAACCATTATGCTGATTGTTGGTATGTCTGATGTGGTACATATTATTTCTAAGTATTTAGATGAGTTAAGACAAGGAAAAAATAAAATTAAGGCTCTTCAAGTTACCTTCAAAGAAGTTGGATTAGCGACATTATTAACTTCACTTACTACAGCAATTGGTTTCCTTACACTGATTTCGGCAGATATTATGCCCATTAGACAATTTGGTATTTATACAGCCATAGGAGTAATTGTTGCTTTCTTTTTAGCATTTACATTTTTACCAGCAGTACTACTGAATCTACCGAAACCGAAGGTTGCTGATAAGGTTACGGATAGCTTTCAGTGGAAGACTGTTTTACATCCAATGTTTGGATGGGTTTTAAGAAACCGAAAATTCATTTCTATTGGAGCTATTGTATTAACTGTTGGTTCTATTGCTTTGATTACAAGAATACAAGTAGATGCAAAATTGATTGATGAGGTAAAAGAAGGAGATCCATTAAAAGATGATTTCTTGTATTTCGAACGTACTTTTTCTGGTGTCCGTCCTTTTGAGTTAGCTTTTACATTAAAGGATAGTACAAAATCTTTGTTTGATTATGAAGTGATGCAAGAAATGGAGAAGGTACAAACATACTTTGATAATGTATATGGTGTGAATAATATCTTATCTCCAGTAAGTGTTGTGAAAACATTAAATAGAAGTATGAATGGAGGAAATCCATCTTATTATACACTTCCTAGTAGTAAGAAGAAGTATAATAGAATTAAGCGATTACTTAAGAAATTTTCAAAACGTCCAGAGTTACAAAAGTTAATTTCTAATGATAAGCAACAAGCTCGTATGAGTGGAAAAATGAACGATGTAGGTTCTTTACAAGTTACTCATTTAAATAGTGCTTGGATGGAGTACAAGGCAAATAATCCATTGGAATGGGTGGATGTGAAAGTGACAGGTAGTGCTACTTTGATTGATAAAAGTAATTATACTCTTACTCAAAATATGTTAGAAGGTTTAGGAATAGCTTTTTTAATTGTAGCAGTAATTATGGGGATATTATACAAGAGTCTTCGCATTGTATTGATTGCTTTAGTTCCAAACGTGATTCCATTACTTCTTTTGGGTGCTTTGATGGGAATGTTTGATATCAATTTGAATATGTCAATCTCTATTATTTTTACCATTGCTTTTGGTATTGCAGTAGATGATACTATTCACTTTATGAGTAAATTGAAATTAGAGTTGTCAAAAGGAAAATCATTGCCTTATGCGATTAAGCGTACATTTATTTCAACAGGAAAAGCAATCATTGTGACTTCAATTATTCTTTCTTCTGGATTTTTGACATTAATATTCTCAAGTTTTAATGGAACTTTCTTTATTGGTTTGTTTATTAGTCTAACTTTGTTGTTTGCGGTCTTTGCAGATCTCTTACTAATTCCTGTTTTATTACTTTATTTTTATAAAGAAAAAAAAACGACTAATGCGTAATTGCCTATTATCGATATTTACAATTTTATCTTTTACAGTCTCTGCTCAATATTACTCTTATCCATTTAAGATTCAGATTGGAGCAGGGACAAGTTCATATTTTGGAGACCTGTGTGAGGGGATTGATTGCTCTACTTATGGATACAATCTAGCAATTAATACACGAAGCATTTATACTGAACATTTTTCTGTTTACACTCACCTTAATTTTTTTCGTTTATCTAGTGAAGATGCTGAAAATGAAGTCAGAAATCTATCATTTCGTTCTGACAATATTGCTTTTGCAATAGGTGGATATTATATGTTTACAAAATATCGTGTAAAATCTCAGTATCAATCAAAAATTAACCCTTATGTGGGTGTTGGTTTAGGGGGAGTATTTTTTAATCCTAAAACACTTTATGAAAATGAATGGCATTCATTACATGGTTTGAATACAGAAGGACAGTATTATGGTAAGTTTGCTTGGCAAATTCCTCTTCATATTGGCTTACGTTTTCGTGTAACGGATTGGGTAGCTATTGGATTTGAATATAGTTATTATTTCACATTTACAGATTATTTGGATGATGTAAGTGGTAACTATGTTGCTAATGAAACATTATTGGGATTGAGTGCTGATTTGGCTGATAGAACTTTTGAGGGAGAGAATATTCCGACAGCTACAGAAGATGGAATTCACTGGGTAGGAGGAGCCAAGAGAGGGAATGATAGACAGTTTGATTATTATCATAGTTTTCTTTTTTATGTGGAAATAGACTTGAACCGAAAAAATGTAGTCATGTTTCACTAATTTTATTAATTTGGTCAAACTATGATTGATAAGTTAAAACCTCTTTTAGGAGATATTCGCTTCTGGATTATTACTTTTTTGCTTCTTCGTCTAATTGGAATTACAAATCCACCATTAGAAACTGCTCATAACTGGAGGCAAACAACCGTAACGATGGTTGCTCGAAATTTTTTAGAAGAAGATAATAACATCCTTTATCCTCGATTAGATTTTGCGGGAGAAAAAACAGGAATTACAGGAATGGAATTTCCCATTCTAAATTATTCCATTTATTTAATCTCTGAAGTTTTTGGTTATACTCATTGGTATGGACGATTAATCAATCTCTTAATTTCAAGTTTAGGAATTTTCTTTTTTTATCGGTTGGTAGAAAAATACTTGAATGAGAAGACAGCTTTCTATGCATCCATAGTTCTTTTGTGTTCTATTTGGTTACCTTATTCACGCAAAATAATGCCTGATACATTTTCCGTTTCATTTATGATGATGGGGATTTATTATGCTAGTAAGTTTTTAGAAGAAAATAAGTGGGGTAGTTTGTTGCTTTATTTTGTCTTTACTTTGGTTGCGGGATTAGCTAAGTTACCTGTCTTGTATTTGGGAAGTATTTACTTTCTATTTCTTTTCCAAAAAGATATTAAACTAATAAACAAATTAGCTTTTTCTCTTATTTCAGGATTATTACTATTACCCATTGTTTGGTGGTATTTTTCTTGGGTTCCTTATTTGGTAGAAAAGTATGAGTTTTGGCATTTTTTCATGGGAAAAGATATCCTGACAGGAATTCAGGAAATTATCAAAGATTTCCCTTTAGTGATTAAAATATTCTATCAATCTTCTATAAAGTTTAGTGGGTTTGCAATGTTTTTGTTTGGTTTATATTGGATGTTTTATTCTAAACAAAGGTTGTTGAAGTGGTTGTTGCTAATTACATTTTCTTTTTTTGTAGTAGTCATTTTTAAGGCAGGTTGGACATTTGCACATCATGCTTATTACATCATTCCTTTTGTTCCAATAATGGCTTTGATTGTGGGTTATGGACTTGCTGAATTGAAATCTAAAAAAATAGCAGTTTCGTTACTTTGTCTTATTGCTCTTGAAGGAGTAGGAGGGCAGTTTCATGATGTGATTATTCGAGATAGAAATGCTCCAATGATTAATTTGGAGAAAGATTTAGATCGTGTTTGTGGTAGAAAAGATTTAATACTGATTAATAGTGGGAAATATCCTACTCCCATGTATTTTGCTCACCGAAAAGGATGGGTTGCTGACAATCAGGAGATTCAAAAACCAGAATATATTTCTGAACTAAAAACTAAAGGATTAAAGTATATTATCATTTTGGGTTTTGATAAAAAAATTGACTTGGATTATAAAGTTGTATTCAGTAGTGAAAATTATATGATATATCAAGTTGATTAAGATTAATAGCGTTTTTTTAACCTCTTTTTTTTGAGAATTTGTAAATTAGAGGTTTCAAGAATTTGTTAATCAAAAAAATGGCAGAGTACAACTTTAGAGAAATCGAACAAAAGTGGCAGAAGTATTGGAAAGAGAACCAAACTTTTGTGGCTTCTAATACCAGTGAAAAACCAAAGTATTATGCATTAGATATGTTTCCTTATCCTTCTGGAGCAGGTTTGCATGTAGGGCATCCACTAGGTTATATCGCTTCTGATATTATCTCTAGGTACAAGCGTTTACAAGGTTTTAATGTGTTGCATCCAATGGGATTTGATTCTTTTGGTTTGCCAGCTGAACAGTATGCTTTGCAAACGGGTCAACATCCTGCAATTACTACAGAACAAAATCTTGCAAGATACAAAGAGCAATTAGCCAATATAGGTTTTTCTTATGATTGGGATCGTGAGATTAGAACAAGTAGTCCAGAATATTATAAATGGACACAATGGATTTTTATCCAGTTGTTCAACTCTTGGTACAATAATGATACTGATAAGGCTGAAAATATTTCTTCTTTGATTGCAAAATTTGAAGAGAATGGAACAGTAACAGTAAATGCTTCTTCTGATGAAGAAACTACTTCTTTTTCTGCTGAAGAGTGGAAAGCTTTTTCTGAGATAGAACAGCAAAATATCTTATTACAATATCGTTTGGCTTATCTTTCTAATATTACTGTAAACTGGTGTCCAGCATTAGGTACTGTATTGGCAAATGATGAAGTAATTAATGGACTTTCTGAGAGAGGAGGTCACCCAGTAGAACGCAAAGAAATGAAACAATGGGTTTTGCGTATTACTGCTTATTCAAATCGTTTGTTAGAAGGTTTAGAAAAATTAGATTGGACTGATGCTTTAAAAGAACAACAACGCAATTGGATTGGAAAATCTTATGGTTGTTCATTAAACTTTAAAGTAGATGGTCAAGAGCTAAACTTAACTGTTTTTACAACACGTATTGATACAAGTTTTGGAGTAACTTATTTGAGTGTTGCACCAGAAAGTGAATTAGTAGATACATTAACTACAGCAGAGCAAAAGGCAGAAGTTGAAGCGTATGTAACAGAAGCTAAAAACCGTTCAGAAAGAGACCGTATGTCTGATGTGAAAACTGTATCAGGTGTATTTACAGGTTCTTATGCAATCAATCCTATGAATGGAAAGCGTGTTCCAATTTGGGTAGCTGATTATGTATTAGCAGGATATGGAACAGGTGTGGTTATGGCTGTGCCTTCATCTGATGAGCGTGATTATCGTTTTGCTTCTAAATTTGAATTGGAAATTATTCCAGTACAAGAAGGAGAGAAGACAGATATTACAAAAGATGATTTTGATGCCAAAGCAGGTACAATGATTAATTCTGATTTCTTAAATGGATTAACTGTACCAAAAGCAATTCAAAAAGCAATTGAATTTGTTGAAGAAAAAGGATTTGGAGAGGCAAAAGTAAACTTCAAAATGCGTGATGCTATTTTTAGTCGTCAACGTTATTGGGGTGAACCTATTCCAATTTATTATAAAGATGGAGTTCCTTATCCATTAGAGGATACTGATTTACCATTAGAGTTACCTGAGGTTGATGATTATAAACCAACAGAAACAGGTGAGCCACCATTGGGTCGTGCTAAAAATTGGGTAACAAAAGAAGGATATCCATTAGAATTAAATACAATGCCAGGTTGGGCAGGTTCTAGTTGGTACTACTTCCGTTATATGGATGCTACGAATGATGGTGAATTTGTGTCAAATGATGCTCAAAGCTATTGGAAAGATGTAGATTTATATTTAGGTGGTTCTGAACATGCTACAGGTCACTTATTGTATTCTCGTTTTTGGAATAATTTCTTGTATGATTTAGGCTTGGTGAAAGAAAATGAAGCTTTCAAGAAGTTGGTAAACCAAGGAATGATTCAAGGACGTTCTAATTTTGTGTATAGAGTAGAGGGTACAACACAGTTTGTTTCTCATGGTTTACGTAAAGAATACAAAACAACTCGTTTACATGTAGATGTAAACATTGTAGACAATGATGTTTTGGATACAGAAGCTTTTAAAGCTTGGAGACCAGATTTTGCCAATGCTGAGTTTATCTTAGAAGATGGTAAATACATTTGTGGTTCTGAGGTTGAAAAGATGTCAAAATCTAAATTTAATGTAGTAAATCCTGATGATATTGTAGAGAAGCATGGTGCTGATACTTTGCGTCTTTATGAAATGTTCTTAGGACCTTTGGAGCAATCAAAACCTTGGAATACAAATGGTATTGATGGTGTACATAAATTCTTGAAAAAATTATGGAAATTATTCTATAATAATGAAGGAGAATTGATTGTACAAGATGCAAAACCTTCTGATAAAGAATTGAAAACACTTCATGGAACGATCAAGAAAATTACTGCTGATTTAGAAAGATATTCATTGAATACATCAGTAAGTAATTTTATGATTTGTGTAAATGAATTAACTTCTTTAAAATCATCAAATAAATCAATTCTTTCTGATTTCTTAATCTTATTAGCTCCTTATGCTCCACATATTGTAGAGGAATTATGGGAGGCTTTAGGAAATACAGAGAGCATTACTTATGCTGTTTTCCCTAAGTATGAGGAAAAGTATTTGCAAGAAAGTGCACATTCTTATCCAATTATGATTAATGGAAAAAAACGTACAGAAATCACTTTTGATTTGTCTAAGCCAAATAATGAAATTCAGGCTGAGGTATTAGAAAACGAGGTTGTACAAAAATGGTTGGAGGGACAAAGTCCGAAGAAAATCATTGTTGTTCCAAAGAAAATTATCAATGTTGTGAAGTAATATTTTTATTTTTTATCAGATAGAGGCAACCAATTAAAAGTCCTTTTTCTATAAAAAAAAGAAATTAAGTATTATTTTCAGAGATTAAAAATAACTAAGAGACTACAAAACAAACGAATTAGTGATGTTGAATATTAAAAACAAACTAGTTGCACTTGTGATTGTACTTGCTTCTTTGCTAGGAACAAGTAGTAGTGCATTTGCTCAATGTAAAGAAATCATTGGGTATTATGCAGGGTGGCAACAGTACAAGCGTGGGGGAGTTTTCCACCAAAAAAACTTAGACTTCCGTAAGTATACGATTCTTAACTATTCTTTCTTTTCTCCAAACGAAGAGGGTACAATTGTAATGCCCGATCCTTGGGGAGATAATTTAGTATTGAGAGGTCAGATTGATTGGACTCAACCACCAAAAGAAGATGGTACTTATCACTATGTACCTTACAGTAACATGATTGACTTAGCTCATAGTAAAGGAACTAAGGTTATGTTATCATTAGGAGGTTGGACATTATCTACTCACTTCCCAGAAGTAGCAGACAATCCAAAGAAACGTTCTCATTTTGCAGGAGAATGTATCAGAATGATTAAAGAATATAACTTTGATGGTATTGATATTGACTGGGAATTCCCAGGTGCTACTCCAGGTAATGGTACTGTACAAAAAGAGAATGATAAAGAGAATTTTACATTAATGATGAAAGAAATTCGTGATTCTTTAGATTCTCATACCAAAAAAACTGGTAAGTATTATTTATTGACAGCAGCCTTCCATACTGTTCCTTATTTAGCAGCAGAAATTGATTGGAAAGAAATTTCTCAAACATTAGACTATGTGAACTGTTTTGGTTATGACTTTTTTGGAGCATGGGAACCTGTAACAAACCACAATGCACCATTATATGCTCCTGCAGCAGGTGATCCTCGTGTAAACCAATCAGCAGGTTTTAAATTGTTGACAGAAACATATGGTGTTCCTGCCGAAAAGATTGTACTGGGTATTGGTTTCTATGGTCGTACAATGACTGGCTGTAAAGGTGGTCCAGGACTTCATGTAGAGCACTCTGGTCAAGTAGATAAAGAAACATTCCCAGAAACAGAAGGTACTCCTTCTTACCATGATATTTTATTAAGAATGAGTAATTTTGAAAGAAAGTGGGATGATAAAGCAAAAGTGCCTTACTTATTAGGTAAAAAAATTAACTCTTTTGTGTCTTATGACGATCCAATTTCTGTAGAATATAAAGCAAACTTTATCATGGATAATAATGCTGCTGGTTGTCTAATTTGGGATATTGAGAATGATATTGTAGAGACTAAACCAGGTTCTGGACAAATTTTAGCTTCTCCATTAATTGATAAAATTAATGAAGTATTTGATAACGGAAGCCGTTGTCACGAAAGATAAAAATAGATTCTGTTTAGAAATATTGAAAGACTGTTCTTTAATTAGAGCAGTCTTTTTTATTATCTTTGTTTTGGGTTAAAGGTATAAAATATAAGATTGTATAGTTGTTATTTTAAGGATTTAATAGCCAAAAGAAGATAATTATAAACAATAAAAGAGGTAATGAAATCAATTCATTACCTCTTTTGTTTTTTAGTGTATTTTGGGTTTATTTACTTTGTAAATACCATTCCACATCATATTCTTTTTCTAAAATATTTTCACCCAGTATATTTTGAATCCCAGCAAAAATAACTTCTATTGACTTTTTACTACTTTCCCATTCAAGTTTTTCACCTTTTTCTTGATTAATAGCAGGTTGAGCGTTTGATTTCCATAATGAACGAATGTTTTTTTCTTCTTTAAAGAAATCAAAGCAATAAGTGTCTGTCATTGAATTTACATAACAACTTAGTATTGGATTATCTTTTGAAAGCTTAATCAATAAATCATCATCAGTTGCTACATCATCATGAAGAATTACAGTTCCATTTTCACAATGAATTACTGCAAAATGTCTTCTTTCAAAGTATTGTGTTAGTCCTCTTTCTATAGAAATAGTTGTTTCTAAGTTCGCTTTTTTAAATTTGAAAGTTTTTTGAAGTTCTTCAATGTTTTCAAATTTTTGAGAAGTAAAAACTCCTTGAATATTCCAATTTTTGGTCATGTTTATTGTATTATTTCCAGTAGTAAATTTTCTTACAGTTTGGATGTTTTTTCTTGAATTTCTGAATGTCTTCCTTTGTGAAATCTGTATTATTTGCCTTAAAGGTTAACAAACCTTGCATTTTATTAATAGGAGCAATGTCACTAATTTTAGTTGTCGAACAATCCAAATATTTTAGATAAGGGAATTTATACAATACACTAAAATCCTCAATCTTATTTCCTGTAAAAGATAAATATGTTAAGTATTTAAGATGAGAGAATACATTCAGACTGGTGATGTTTGTATACCCAATGTCTAAATAAGTGATTTTTGTTAGGTGGCGAATAGGAGTAAGGGTAGAAACTTTTGAGTTGAAACAATCTAATTCTACTAATCTTGTCATTTTTGACAAAGGAGCTAAGGTCTCAATGTCTTGGTTTTTAGAAAAATGTAGCTTCTCTAAGTACGCCAAGTTTTGAATGGGTTTTAAGTCTTTAACAATGTTTAAGTTAAAACGTAATTCTTTCATTTTTGTACACAAAGCCAAAGGATTTAAATCTTCCACTTGATTATTACTAAAGTCCAACTCAAGTAAGTTTTTCAAGCCTTCTAATGGTTCCAAATCTGTTAACTCATTTTTAGAAACATCTAAAATTTCTAGGTGTAGGTTATGTTCTAAGCCACTAAGTGTTGTTAAATTCGATTCTGATAAATCTAATTTTTTAAGACGTGAGCAATTTTTAAGGTAATTAAGATCTCTTATCTTGCTTTTTGATAGATTAAGTTCTAATAAGCCTCTAAGTGCTAATACTGGTTTAAAGTTAGTGATGTGTGAGTTTGATAAATCAAGTCGTTTAATACCAATTACACGCTTTAAATAATAATCTGTGGGAGTTTCTCCTAATTTTAATTCTTTTCTAATAATTCCTTTCCAATCATCATCCAAAGCAATCCACCATTTTTGAAGCTTTGATAAGGGACGGTATTTTGCTTTAACTCCTCTTTTTGTAACTGCTTCAATCATATACTTTGTCGCAGACTTTCCATCTTCTTTTTGTTGCCTAATATAGAACTCCAAGGAGATTGATTGTTTTTGAGGCATTCCATTCTCATCGGTAAATTCTGTTGTCTTTTCTACATTTACTTTGATAATATAGGCATTTCTTGCTTTATCTAGGATTGGACTAGAAGTAAAAGCTCTTTGAGTATTAAGAGAAACAACTGTACCTTTTGGGAAGCTTTTATCAAATGAGTGAACATAACTTTTTGCACTTAAAAAAGGTTTTCCACTATTTGGAGAAACATCATTGAAGTTATATACACCAGAAGGATTATAGATTTTTAAAAATTTATGTTTAGCCTCGTTTGCTTGTTTACGTGTGCTACTAGAATCCTTAACTTGAGTTAGTATTTTTGCATATTCATTGACTAATGCAAGGCTTTGTTCTCTTGAGTTATCTTGTGCATATGAAAAGAGAGAACAACTAAAAAGAAAAATAATAAACAATGATTTTCTCATAATATCTTAGAATTGGTTATTCAAATATAATAAAAAAAGGAGAGTTAAATTCCTCTCCTTTTTACGATAATACCAAAAAGACGTTTTATTATTAGCAGAAATGCTTGTATACTTCTTCTAAATGACCAGAAATTTGCTCTGCTGTACGCCCTTCAATATGATGTCTTTCTACAAAGTGAACCAATTCTCCATCTTTGAATAAAGCAATAGAAGGAGAAGAAGGAGGATATGGTAATGTATTTTCACGTACTTTTTGTACAGCCTCACCATGTACTCCTGCAAATGCAGTTGTAATGTTATCAGGCTTTTTATCTCCGCTCAAAGAAGCGATAGTACCAGGTCTTGCAGTTCCTGCTGCACAGCCACATACAGAGTTAATTAAAACTAAAGTTGTGCCATTTTTTGCCAAAGCATTTTCTACATCTGTTGCAGTCATCAATTCTTCGAATCCTACTGTAGTCAATTGCTCTCTCATTGGGTTTGTAATCTCTGCTGGATACATTTCTATTTCTTTTTTAAGGTTTAAAAACTTTTTTACATAAAGCCAAGTTCTAATTTGGCTGCATCAGACATCATATCCTGATGATACGGAGGCTCAAATGTTAAGTCAATTTGTACATCATTCACTTCTTCCACTGCTCTAATTCTTTCCTCTATTTCACTAGGGATTTGTTCTGCAGAAGGACAAGAAGGAGATGTTAATGTCATTGTTACTTGTACATTATTCATTGCTAGAATTTGGATATCATAAATCAATCCTAATTCATATACATCTACAGGAATTTCAGGGTCATAGACCATTTTAATTGCCTGAATAACTTTGGCTTCTAATGCTTCTTTATCAAGTGTTCCCATGATTATGCTTTTAATTTTGCATTAAATGCGACAGCAAATAGTTTAATTTGTTTTAGCATAGCAACAAAACCATTGGAACGTTGAGAACCAATTACATTATGCATTCCAATCTTTTCAAAGAAATAAAGGTCTGCATTCATAATATCATTTGGTGTTTGGTTATTTACTACTCTAACAAGTAAGCTAATCAAACCCTTAGTAACATCTGTGTTGCTATCTGCTAAGAAATTTATTTTTCCACTTTCATCAAGTTCTGCTGTAAGCCATACTTTTGACTGACAACCTTTGATTAAGTTTTGATCAATTTGGTTTTCTACTGATAATTGAGGAAGTTTTTGCCCCAATTCCATGATGTAGACCACCATGCTTTCTCTGTCTCCACCTAAAAGCTCAAAGTCAGCAATGATTTCATCTTGAATATCGTTAATAGTCATTTCTCCTATCCGTAAATTTGTATAACTCTTTTGATTCCTTCTACAAGTAGGTCAATTTCTTCCTTGGTGTTGTAAACAGCAAAACTTGCACGAGTAGTTCCTTCAATTCCGAAGAATTTCATAAGTGGTTGTGTACAGTGATGTCCTGTACGCACAGCAATTCCTCTAGCATCTAACATCATACCCAAATCATAATGATGAATGTTATCAAAAACAAAAGAAATTACACTGACTTTTTGTTCTGCTTGTCCGATGATTTTTAACCCTTCAATTTTACTGAATTTTTCAGTAGCGTATTCAAGTAAATCATCTTCATGTTGAGCAATATTTTCAATGCCCACCTCATTTACAAAGTCAATGGCTTTTTTGAAAGCTACAATATCACCAATGTTAGGAGTTCCTGCTTCAAATTTATAAGGAATTTCGTTGTAAGTTGTTTTTTCAAAACTTACTTCCTTAATCATTTCTCCACCACCTTGATAAGGAGGCATTGCTTCTAATAATTCTCTTTTTCCATACAAAGCACCAACTCCTGTAGGGCCATAGAGTTTATGAGCAGATAGTGTATAGAAATCTACATCTAATGCTTGCACATCAATAGAAATATGAGAACTTGCTTGTGCTCCATCAATCAAAACTTTTGCCTCAACTTCATGAGCTGAATCAATAATTTCTTTGATAGGGTTGATCGTGCCTAGAGCATTTGACACATAAACAACTGAAACGAATTTTGTTTTTTCATTTAGTAATTTATGGTATTCTTCCATGATGAGTTCTCCCTTTTCGTTCAAAGGAATTACTTTCAAAATTGCTCCAACTTCTTCACACAAGATTTGCCAAGGCACAATGTTGGAATGATGCTCCATTCCAGAGATGATGATTTCATCACCTTCTTTGATAAATTTCCTACCATAGGTAGAAGCTACCAAATTAATACTTTCTGTAACTCCCTTTGTAAAGATAATTTCCTCAGCCTCATTTGTGTTAAGAAACTGTTGCAATGTTTTGCGAGTATCTTCATACTCTTTGGTTGCTTTCTCTGCTAAGAAATGAATCCCTCTATGAATATTTGCATTAGTTGCAGTGTAATATTCTTGAATAGCATCAATTACAACTTGAGGTTTTTGGTTGGTAGCAGCATTATCCAAATAAACCAATGCTTTATCATTATGAACATTTTGGTTCAAGATAGGAAACTGCTGACGTATCTCTTTTACATTCATGGGCTTTAAAGAATAAAAAATCAGCAATAATTAACTATTGCTGATTTTAAATATTTTGGATTATGAAAGTCTATTTTCAATCAATCCCTCAACATATTTTCTAAGGGAATCAATTTTAATTCGCTCCACTACTTCTCCAGCAAAAGCCTTTGTTAGTAATGCCTGAGCTTGTTTTTTACTAATACCTCTTTGTTGTAAGTAGAATAATGCTTTTTCGTCCAATTGTCCAGTAGTACAACCATGCGAACAACTTACATCATCTGCCCAAATCTCTAATTGAGGTTTTGTGTTGACAGTAGCACTGTCAGATAATAAAATGTTTTTGTTAGACTGGAATGCATTTGTTTTCTGAGCATCCTGTCTTACAAAGATTTTACCATTGAAAACTCCTCTTGAAAAGTCATCCATAATTCCTTTGTATAACTCGTGAGACTCACAGTTAGGGAATTGGTGATCTGCTACCGTATGATTATCAATATGAGTTTTTCCATCGACTAAATACAATCCATTCATATGAGACTCAATATGCTCTCCTCCCAATGTAATGTTTAGATTGTTTCTAATAATTTCACCACTCAAAGTGATAGTTGTTGCAGAAAAAACGCTTTTCTGAGCTTGTAATACTTGTGTAGTACCTGCTTGAGAAGCATTATCTCCATCATTTTGGATTCTGTAAAAATCTACAATTGCAGATTCAGCAACATAAATCTCAGAACCTTCATTTGTGAAACTTCTGTTTTCTCCAAATGTTTTGTAAACTTCAGAAACGCGAACTTGTGCATTTTCTTCCACTACAATTAGGTTACGAGGGTGAGTTGCAACATCACCAGCTTGAGCATCAGCCAAGAAATACAAAGTAATAGGTTCTTCTACAATCTTTCCTTTAGGAACATGTACATAAAGACCTTCCTCTGCATAAGCAGTGTTCAAAGCATTAAAAGCATCAGTATCTGTAGCCAAAATTTTAGCATAGTGAGCATTGAAAGTTTCTGAATTCTCAGAAATTGCTTCTCCTAATGTTTGAATTTTTAGCTTGTTTGTATCTGTTACAATTGTTGAATATTCAGCAGAATATACACCATTTACAAATACTAATACATTTCCTTCTAAGTTTGGAATGAAAGCAGATTGAACTTGCTCTGCTGTCAATGTGTTTCCTGCCTTAGTTTTGTATGCAGTCTGAGCGATTTTACGAACATTCGTAAACTTGTATTCCTCATCTCTAATTGTAGGAAAATCCAAGTTTTGGAATGAAGCAAAAGCCTCTTTTCTAAGTTCTGTAAGAGTAGTTGCTTGATTTTCGAAGTCAGCAACCAATGTATCTTTATAACTCATCTTATTTGTTTGTTATCTTAGACAATATCTTATTGTTGTGCTACTTCTTCTTTAATCCAATCGTATCCTTTTTCCTCTAATTCTAAAGCTAATTCTTTAGTACCAGATTTAACAATACGACCATCATAAAGTACGTGAACGAAGTCAGGCACGATATAATCTAATAAACGTTGGTAGTGAGTTACTACAATAAATGCATTGTTTTCGTTCTTATAAGCATTAACACCATTTGAAACGATACGCAATGCATCAATATCTAATCCTGAGTCAGTTTCGTCCAATACACAAAGTTTTGGCTCCAACATGCTCATTTGGAAAATTTCATTTCTTTTCTTTTCTCCACCAGAAAAACCTTCGTTCAATGAACGATTCAAAAGAGATTGAGGCATATCTACAATAGCCATTTTCTCTTTCATGTATTTCAAGAACTTTACAGCATCTAATTCATCTAAGCCTCTGTGTTGACGAACTTCGTTTACTGCTGTTTTCAAGAAGCTAGAAGTATTTACACCAGGAATTTCAACAGGGTATTGGAAAGCTAAGAAAAGTCCTTCTCTTGCTCTCTCTTCTGGAGCCATATCCAATAAGTCCACACCATCAAAATCAACAGCACCACCTGTTACTTCAAAGTTTTCGTTACCAGACAATACAGAAGCTAAGGTACTTTTACCTGCTCCATTTGGTCCCATGATTGCATGAATTTCTCCAGCTTTTACTTCCAAGTTTAATCCCTTAAGGATTTGTTTGTCTTCAACTCTTGCTTGTAAATCTTGAATTTTAAGCATGATATTATCTATTTATAATGCTAATTATTTTCTAAAACTAAATTTGTGTAAGGTAAGGGTAGGAGTTTATCTCTAACCTACAGAACCTTCTAAACTAATTGCCAATAACTTTTGAGCTTCTACTGCAAACTCCATTGGTAATTGTTTTAATACTTCTTTTGAGAAACCATTTACAATTAACTCAACTGCTTTCTCTGTATCCAAACCTCTTTGGTTTAGGTAGAAAATTTGGTCTTCTCCAATTTTTGAAGTAGTTGCCTCATGTTCAATTTGAGCAGTGCTATTATTTGCATTGATATAAGGGAAAGTATGAGCACCACACTTATCACCCATCAATAAAGAATCACATTGAGAGAAGTTACGAGCATTAGTTGCTCCCTTCATAATTGTTACTTCACCACGATAAGAGTTTTGACTCTTTCCAGCAGAAATACCTTTTGAAACAATGATACTCTTAGTATTTTCACCAATATGAATCATTTTTGTTCCTGTATCTGCTTGCTGGTAATTATTGGTTACAGCTACTGAATAAAATTCACCAACTGAATTTTTACCTTTCAAAATACAAGAAGGGTATTTCCAAGTTACAGCAGAACCTGTTTCTACTTGTGTCCAAGAAATTTTTGAATTATCTCCATTACAAATACCACGTTTTGTTACAAAGTTGTAAATACCACCTTTACCTTCTTTATCCCCAGGGTACCAGTTTTGAACAGTAGAATATTTTACTTCTGCATCTTTTTCAGCAATGATTTCTACTACAGCTGCGTGTAATTGATTTTCATCACGTTGAGGAGCAGTACAACCCTCTAAATAAGATACATAAGAACCCTCATCAGCAACAATTAGCGTACGCTCAAATTGTCCTGTATTCGCAGCATTGATACGGAAATAAGTTGAAAGTTCCATTGGACAACGAACTCCCTTAGGAATATAACAGAAAGAACCATCAGTAAATACAGCACAGTTAAGAGCTGAATAATAGTTATCTCCCATAGGGACAACCTTCCCTAAATATTTTTTGATTAATTCTGGATGATCCTTGATTGCTTCACTCATTGAGCAGAAAATAATTCCTAGCTCAGCTAATGTATCACTAAATGTAGTCTTAACAGAAACAGAGTCAATTACAGCATCAATTGCAATATCCTTAACTCCAGTTAATCTTTTTTGCTCATCTAAAGAAATACCAAGTTTTTCAAAAGTTTCCAATAATTCTGGATCAACTTCATCTAAACTTTCTAATTCTTTTTTCTTTTTAGGAGCAGAATAATAAATAATGTCTTGAAAATCAGGCGTAGGATATTTTACATTTGCCCACTTAGGTTCATTAAGTGTTAACCAGTGTCTAAAAGCTTTCAAACGCCATTCTAATAACCATTCAGGCTCTTCTTTTTTAGCAGAAATAAAACGAATGATATCTTCGTTTAACCCTTTTGGAGCTTCATCCGCCTCAATATCTGTAACAAACCCATATTTATATTCGGACCCCGTGATTTCCTCAAGTAATTCCTTTTCTTCTTGCTCTTTCATGGTTGTATGTTAAATTTCATTCAGTCTATTTAGACTAATTCAATGGTTTCGCAAAAATAAACAAATAATCTTTATTTTTTGTTTCTAATTTTTGATTTTTTTAAGAACCGACTCAAAAAGGCTATGATTTTTGTTTGGAATAAAACTGATCTTTGTCAGTTATTTGCTTTCTGGTTGTGAATTCTTTGTGAATCACTGAAAAAATTAAATCTCCAATTGTGATGTCTAGTTTTTCTTTTTGAAAGGGAAGTTGATATTGTTTGATATTCTCAGAAAAATTGGTAGAGAAAGGATAGAAGATCAAGTATAAAATATGTTTTCCAATTTTGAAAGGAAGACTCACAAGCCATAATCCACTTGAGATTTCTGCTTCAGAGGTAAGGTATTTGTGATAATCCATATTATTGAAATCAACCTCAAACCTTTTAGAAAATACCATTAAAAAATCAACATTATCATCTCCATAAAGACTTAAATCTTTTTCGAGTCTTGTTGAAGCATTAAAATCGTCATACCAATCAACTGCTTCTTTTGTGAAGTTGAGTACCTCAATATATGTATTTTTAAGTTGAGTATATGGTATGTGATTTTGAATCATTTTACAAATTAAAAAGGTGCCTTTGATTAAAAGCACCTTTTTATTGAAATTTTTATTGCTTAATTATTTTTGTGTAAGAAACACCATATTCATTTTGAATACCTACAAAGTAAATTCCTAAAGGTAAATTATCACCAACAGTTACTTTGTTTGTGTTTTCAAAAACGTTTACTACTTTTCCATTCATATCATAAATGGTAATTGAAGAAATAGCTTCTGAATAAATAGTTGTTGTATTATCAAAAGGATTTGGAGTAATACTAGCTTGAGAGTCTTCAATAGTTACCAAATTCGTAACTACACAATTCTTATCAATTGTTACAGGGAATGTAGCAGATGTTATACAAGTACCATTGACAGCTTCTACTTGAATCTCCCCAGTAACAGCACTCATATTTGAAAAATTAATTTCTTGTGCATCATCCTCTAAGTTGTTAGTCAATGCCATTAAAGCATCACCATCTAAGTAGAACCAATTATATGATTCTGTATTTTCTGATGAAGCAGCATAAGTATATGTCTCTTTTTCACAGGGAGATTCTTCTCCGGTGATAGAAACCTCTGAAGGAGTAGGCACTACTGAACTTGTAAAATCAACAATCTCTGAAGAACAACCTGCTTGATTTGTAGCATTTACAGAAAAACTCAATTCATTTGTTTCTTGTATTGCAGAAAATTTCACATAAATAGAGTCTTTTGATGCATTAACAGGGTTTATAGATATATCGGCATCACTATCCCATCCATAAGTATAATCGCTATTTGGTGATTTGATTCTAAATAATGCAGAATCTGTATCACAAGTTTCAATAGGGATAATTACTTCTGGTTCAGTAGGTGCCAATAACCCGATTATCTCTTTTTGTGCAGTTGCAATACAACCATTTATATTTGTTTCTTCTACCAAGAATATATTTGTAGTAGTTTCAATGATTTGGTCTACACTTGAAGTATTTGCATTAATACTTTCTTCATTAATAAACCATTTAATAATAGAGCTATTTGATGAGTTTGATAAACTAACTGTTGCTAAATCACCAATACAAATCTCTTCTGAGTTTGCTTCTAAAATAGGTTGTGGTGTTTCTGCTATTTCTACTGTTATTTCTCCTTCATCTGATACACATCCAGATAAATTTGTTGCAGTAACAGAAATATTTGTCGTTCCTATTTGATTAGCAAAATCAATTTCTATCTCTGAACCTTGAGCAGTTATAACATTTTCTCCACTATGAGTATAAGTCCAGTTAAATAAACCAATACTATTTTCATCAACATTGTATGTCTGCTTAGTGTCTTCACATACATTTGATAATCCTTCAATAGTAGGAGCTGCTATAGATTCTACAGTTATTAATTGTGTTGTTGTTAGACTAATACTTCCATTTGCATAAGTCTCTGTAAGGCTTATTTCAAGTTGGTTATCTGTTAACTCCACTTCTTCAAAGTTTACAGATAGACTTCCTGCTGTTTTTGTTTCATTATTATATGTCCAAGTATAAGAACTTGTAGGGTTTGGATTTGATACAGTGTAAATACCTTCTGTTCCAGCACAAATAGAACTTTCACCATCAAATTCAGGACCTGAACATGCTTGTATTGTTACAGGAACAGGATCACAAGAAAGAGATTGTTCTACTACTAAATTTGCAATAGGAGCGAAGTGAGTACTTGTTAGTGTATTTCGATTTTGTAATTCAATTGCACCCTCAATACTAGGGTTTGAAACAGTTCCTGTTGTGTAGTAATCACCATCAAATACAATAGTGTATTCTCCTGGATTAAGATCAACTCCTAAATCAACAGTGCTTATTTGTCCACACGTAATTTGAACTTGTTTTGAAAAGTTAATTTGTGGGATTTGAACAGTAATATTTTTCTTTATTCCACTTCTACAACCACCATTCCATGGGTTATGTTGAACATCAAGACTTTTTAAGAAAATTCTATCAGATACTGTAAAGTACGTTGTCTTTGTATCAATTAGTGATGATACACTACCAAGACTTGTCGCTCCCACTGTACCTAGATTTACTGTTTCTGCATTTTGAAGATAAACTATTTGACTTCCAGATGCTCCCACTGGAACATTCCATGTAATTTCGTTTTTATCAGTGTTAATTACAGTATTACACTCTGCATCTTCACACCATCTCCATGTAGTTTGATTGTCAGTTCCTGCTAAAGTAGCAACTCCATTACAATGAACTAAGTCTGTTGGGATTGTTGGAAGAGAAGAGGTAACTATTACTTTTTGAGAGGCAAAACAATTACCTTGTGGCAAAGAAGCTTCAATTGTATATTCTCCTGCTTTGTCAATAATGATAGAAGAATTGCTACTTGTTTTTGCTCCTGTCCAAGAATATACTAATCCATCATACCCTAAGTCAGCATCTAAATCCACTTTTGCAGGTGAGCACAACTCCAAATCTGTAGGGATATTTTTGATTGCTAGTTCTTCTGTCACTTCTATTGTTGTACTTACAGCACAATCATTATTTGGGTCTTCTACACAAACTCTGTAACTATTTTTTTCAGTAACTTGCT
The DNA here is from genome assembly GCA_024232295.1 of Cytophagales bacterium. Classification (GTDB taxonomy): domain Bacteria; phylum Bacteroidota; class Bacteroidia; order Cytophagales; family JAAEPT01; genus JAAEPT01. The sequence continues at coordinate 9,844 of JAAEPT010000011.1, read as the reverse complement.
GTGAAGTTGCATTAGCAAAAGAATTGATCTCTGTTTGAGTATTTCCACTTCCTTGATACCATGTGATTGTTTTGTTAGTTCCATCAAAAGCATTACCTTGTCCATCCGTCAAAGTAAGATTTACACTCCCATTATTCTGACATAAGGAAATTTCTTCTTCCTCAAAGAAAGGTAGAGAAGTCACTTTGTTTTCTACATTTTGACAACCATTGACAAATGAGATATCATCAATCATAAAATCATTGCCATTAAAGTTACCATTAGGTAAACATTCAATAAATAATTTTGCTGTAACAGCATTTGATGGAGAATCATATGTTCCACTAAACTGTTGCCAAGACATTGCTGGAGGAGCAACAGGTGCAGGACTTACTGTTGCTGTTTCTATCAATGTTCCATTAGCATCAAAAGTTTCTACTCTAAGTCTTAAAGTAGGTATAGACTGACTACTCCCATACTGAGCAAACCAAGCAGAAAAATAATATTGTTGAGAAGGTTGGATTTCAACTGTTTGTGCCCATGCAGTTTTATAACTACTTGATATTGCATTGAAGTCTACAAATAGAGAGAATCCTTGGTCGGTGCCTGTGGTATGATCTGTATAATTAGCAGCACCAGTGTATTGTCCATAAACAATAGACTCTCTTCCACTACAACCATTTGTTATCTTTTCAACACGTCCTACTCCATATCTATCAGCCATCCCATAAAGACAAGGATCTGATGGACTTTTCCATTCTCCAGCATAATCTAAGTCGCTTTCGAAATCAAAGTCACCTCCTGGTGTAAATGTATGACTTGGAATAACAGCCCCAATTGTAGAACCAGGTAGGTACCCAGCTTCAAAATCTCCATTTCTTACCGCTTCTACTACAGGAGTTTCTGAGCATTGCTGTGAATAAGAGAAATAACTAGCACATGCCAATAGACATGATAGTAAAGTTTTTTTCATTCTAGTATCTTTAATTTATTTAAAAGTGAAAAAGGCTAAGGTTTTGAACCTTAGCCTTTTCAAATATACGAATAAAAATAATAGATTAAATTACTGTTTTACAATCTTTAGTGATTCTATAATTTTAGTTTTTAGCTCTTTGCCTTTTTATAATCTCTTTCTGGGTATTTGATAAGACATTGGTATAGACTATTATTTTCAACAGCTAAAAGCTTTAACCATCCTTCTTTATATTTTGAACTATTCCAATGTCCTGTCATTTCAAGTATATAAACATTAAGTCCATTAATATTGGTTATTTCATTTCTATGAATTGTTTCATTATGAAGTGATTTAAAGTTTTAGGTTTAATAACTATGTAACTGACTAATTTACAGCAAAACACTCTTACTTTTAGTTAGATATTTATAGTACTAATCAAAGTAGATGTTAACTAATTGAAATACAGATGCTTATTTGTTGTTTCTCAACAAAACCTTAAATGACTTCTATAGATGCTTTTGTGTATGGATTTGATCATTTTATAAGTTAAAGGATCTTTTTTCTGAATTTCACAATGAATGCTATTATCAGTATTTCCAAAAACAATAACCCCTGATTCTGCATTTGGTCCTCTTTCAAAACTTGAAGGTAAATCTAAGTTCATCTCTCCATTAAAAAATGTTTTGGTAATTAGTGAATCAGTAGGAGGCAAACCAATATCTGATTCACTAGGAACTCTGTCTGGACCAGAGCAACTAATTTAAAGACAAAAACTAATTAATGATAAAAAGGTAAATCTCATAATTACATATGTTTTGAAAATAAAAAATGGCTAAAGATATAATCTTTAGCCGTTTCAAATATAAGTAAAATCTTAAATTATTTTGTTTCTTCAGCAATCCAGTTTTTAGCATTTACAAATGCCTCTAACCATGGAGTGAAGTCATCATTGTTTTTCTCAGTTGAGTAGTCAGCACATTGCCATGGGAAGATTGCTCTTTCCAAGTGAGGCATCATTGCTAAGTGACGTCCATCTGCTGAAACGATACCTGCTGTATCAAAGTCAGAACCATTAGGGTTTCCTGGGTATCCAGAATAACTATATTTCATTGCAATGTTATAGTTTTCTTCACTTTGAGGAAATACAAATTTTCCTTCCCCATGTGCTACCCAAATACCTAAACGAGAACCTGCTAATGAGTTTAACATAACAGAGTTTGTTTGTGGAATGGTTACGTTTAAGTAAGTAGATTCAAATTTATGAGAATTGTTATGTTCCATTACTGGACGCTTATCAGCTTCTGTTTCTATTAATCCTAATTCAACCATTAATTGACAACCATTACAAACTCCTAAACTTAATGTATCTTCACGTTGGAAGAAGTTTGTTAAAGCTGTTTTTGCTTTTTCGTTGTATTGGAAAGCACCAGCCCAACCTTTTGCAGAACCTAATACATCAGAGTTAGAGAATCCACCTACAAATACGATGAAGTTCACATCTTCTAAGTTTTCTCTTCCAGCAATTAAATCAGTCATGTGAACATCTTTCACATCAAATCCAGCTAGGTGCATAGAGTAAGCCATTTCACGGTCACCATTTACACCTTTTTCACGAATAATCGCAGCCTTGATTCCACTTTCTTCCTTACGATTAGGATTAACTCCTAAATCAGCAAATTTACCTGTAAAGTGATTTGCGAAAGCATAAGAAAGTGCTTGTTTTTTATAATTTTCAAAACGCTCAGTTGCTAATGCAGGAGTGCTTTGTTCTTTGTCTAATAAATAAGAAGTTTTGAACCAAGTGTCTCTTAAAGTAGAGATGTTGAATGTTCTTGTTTTGCTATTGTGAACAATTGTTACATTCTCATCATTTACTACATTAGCGATGATTGTTGCTTGTACACCTTCTTTTTCTAAGAATGCTTGAATTTCTGCAGCGTCTTCAACTTGTAATACAACAGCAGGTTTTTCAGAGAACAATACTTTGATTAGGTCTTTTTCTCCTAAAGAACTTGTGTCAATAAATAAACCTGTATTTTCTCTAGAGAATGTCATTTCTAATAAAGCAGTAATTAAACCACCTGCAGAAATATCATGTCCAGCTAATACTAATTCTTTATTAATTAATCCTTGTACCGCTTCAAATGCTTTTTTGAAGTATTCAGCACTTTGAACTGTTGGTGTTTTATCACCTAATTTATTGATTGCTTGTGCAAAAGAACTACCACCTAGTTCGAAGTCAGTTCCAGAGAAGTCTACATAAAGAAGTTCAGAACCCTCAACATTTTGAAGAGCAGGAGTAACCACTTTACGAACATCACTTGCTTCTCCAACTGTAGAGATAATTACGGTTCCCGGTGCATACACTTTATCATTGTCATATTTCTGAACCATTGATAAAGAATCTTTTCCAGTAGGAACATTGATTCCCAAAGCAATAGAGAAATCAGAAACTGCTTCAACAGCATTGTATAAACGAGCATCTTCACCCTCATTCTTACAAGGCCACATCCAGTTAGCACTCAAAGACACTCCTTTTAATCCATGTGTCAAAGGAGCAAAAACTAAGTTTGTTAATGATTCAGCGATTGAAAGGATAGAACCTGCTTTCTCATCAACTAATGCAGGAACAGGAGCATGTCCAATTGATGTTGCAATTCCTTTGTTTCCGTGGAAATCTAAAGCAACAACCCCAACATTACTTAAAGGAATTTGAATTTCTCCAACAGTTTGTTGTTGAGCAACTTTACCTGTTACCGAACGGTCAACTTTGTTTGTTAACCAATCTTTACAAGCAACAGCTTCTAATTGAAGTACTGTATCAATGTACTCACCTAAGTTAGCTAAATCATAATCTAGAGCAGCATAATCATTAACAGCTGTTTGGTCCTTCATAATTGTCTTAGGAGGTTTACCAAACATGTCTTCTAACTGAAGGTCAATGATGTTCTTTCCAGTATCTTTATTTTCAAAAGTAAAGTTATGCTCACCAGTCGTTTCACCAACAGTATACATTGGAGAACGCTCACGATCAGCAACTTTCTTCATTAATTCAATATCTTTTTCTTTGATAATTAATCCCATTCTTTCTTGAGACTCATTACCAATAATTTCTTTGTCAGAAAGGGTAGGATCACCAACAGGTAATTGTTTTAAATCAATTGTACCACCAATTTCTTCTACTAATTCAGACAAACAGTTTAAGTGACCACCAGCACCATGATCGTGAATCGAAACAATTGGATTGTTATCCGATTCAGACATTGCACGGATTACATTGGCAGCACGTTTTTGCATTTCAGGATTCGAACGTTGGATTGCGTTTAACTCAATAGAAGAGTCTAAATCACCAGTTTCTACAGAAGAAACAGCTGAACCACCCATACCAATACGATAGTTTTCACCACCTAAAATCACTACTTTTTCGCCAACCTCAGGAGTATCTTTCAAAGCATCTTTTTTGACACCATATCCAATACCACCAGCTAACATAATTACTTTGTCAAAACCATATTTTTTGTCATTTTCCTCATGCTCAAAAGTCAATACAGAACCACAAATTAATGGTTGACCAAATTTATTTCCGAAATCAGAAGCTCCATTTGAAGCTTTGATTAATAAATCAATTGGAGTTTGGTATAACCAAGGACGAGCAGCCATACCTTCATTTCCTCTACCACCTTCTAAACGAGAATAAGGAGTCATATAAACTGCTGTACCTGCCATAGGAACAGAAGCTTTACCACCAGCCAAACGGTCACGAATTTCACCACCAGAACCAGTAGCAGCACCATTGAAAGGCTCAACAGTAGTAGGGAAGTTGTGAGTCTCTGCTTTTAATGAAATAACAGATTCAATTTCTTTTGTTGTAAAGAAATCAGCTTTATCTTGTGTTTTAGGAGCAAATTGTTCGATCATTGGTCCTTCAACAAAAGCAACATTATCTTTATAAGCGGAAACGATAAAATTAGGGTGTGTCTCAGAAGTCTTTCTGATCATTTTGAAAAGAGATAATTCTTTTTCATCTCCATCAATAATGAATTGACCATTAAAAATTTTGTGACGACAGTGTTCAGAGTTTACTTGAGAAAATCCGAAAACTTCTCCATCAGTCAATTTACGACCAACTTTTTCACTTACAGATTCTAAGTAATCAACTTCATCATCACTTAATGCTAAACCTTCAGATTTGTTATAGGCAGGAATGTCTTCAATGTAAAGAATTGGCTCAGGAGTAGTATCAATAGTGAAGATATCTTGCTCTAAATTTTTATATAAAGCTTTCAACATAGGGTCAAAAGCAGCTTTTCCATCCATTACTTCTTCAAATTCCTCAATTCGCGTAATGCCTTCAATACCCATGTTTTGAGAGATTTCCACAGCATTTGTACTCCAAGGAGTAATCATTTCTTTGCGTGGACCCACAAAGTTTCCTTCTAAGGTATCAGCATCTAAGAGCTCTCCATTGAATAACCAAGCTAATTTTTCCTTGGTTACCTCATCTAATGTTCCATTGAAATCAACAGAATAGATTTTTTCGTTCTTACTCTTTGCGAATAAAATCATTTTCAATAATTAGTGTGAATGAAATATTTTTAAGCCCAAATTTAACGTTTTTTATTTAAAATAAACAATAGAATAAAAGCGAGAAAGGAGAGGAGTGAAGCAAGACCAAAACACAAAGGAATATTTTCAGTGTTATTTTGAAAAATCCAACCACTTACAAAAGCCCCTAAACCAATTCCTATTTCCAAAGCTAAGTAGAAAGTTGAAATGGCTCTACCTGTATATTTTGGATCAGCCAAATCCATTGTCCAAGCGATAATTGATGGGTTATTAATTCCTACACCAAGTCCTAGAGGGATAGCCATGACTAAAAAACTCATTGTATTGTCACTAAAAACTAATCCCATAAAACTGAGTCCTATAATCATTGTTGAAACCTTGAGCATGATAATTCTACCATACTTATCAGAAAACTTTCCTGCAAAGAATCGAATTGCTAATGAAGAAATTGTAAAAATCATTAAAAATAAACCTTTGTTTTCAATACCTAGAGCCAAGCTATAGTCAGGTACTAATGTTAATAATGCTCCATAAGTATAGAGGCAGAGTAATGTGATGATAATAGGATGAAGTACTTTTTTTTCGAATAAATCTTCCTTTTTTATTTTTAGAAGACTCCATTTGAATGGAATAGGATTTGGAAGAGTTTCTTTCATTCCTAGCAAAACAAAAACAGATAGTATAGATAAGGTAGAACAACTGTAAAATAATACATCATATGAATAGTTTTGTACAACTAAGCTTCCTAAAAATGGTCCTAAAGCCATTCCTGTACTAGAAAATAAACTCATCATACCCAATGCTTCTCCTTTACGGTCTGCAGGGATAATATCAGCAATGAAAGCAGATGTTCCTGTGGGTTTGAAACCAGTGGAAAACCCATGAAATAATCGTAACCCTAGAAAAGCCCAAATACTTGTAGTAAGTGGATAAATAAAACCACTAATTGCACAAACACTTGCTCCAATAATCATAACAGGAATACGACCAATTGTATCTGCTAATTTTCCGCTAAAAGGACGAGAAGCTCCCGCTGTAATGATAAAAAGTCCTATGATAAACCCTTTGTAGTCTCCACCTCCCATATTTTCTAAGAAAGTTGGAAGTTCTGCAATAATAAGATTAAAGCCGGCAAAGAATAAGAATGAACTTATACAAAGTAGCCAAAACTGTTTTGAGTACGTAGACATTTATCTATTGATTTGAAAGTTTTTTAAAAATAATGAAATAAAGTTTTGTATTATAGTAAAAAGCATATACATTTGCATCACCAAACTGAAACGCAGTTTGTCAAATTGAAATAATGCTCCGTTCGTCTAGGGGTTAGGACGCCAGGTTTTCATCCTGGTAGCAGGGGTTCGAATCCCCTACGGAGTACAAATAAACCAAGTCGAGTTTATTGAATTGAAATAATGCTCCGTTCGTCTAGGGGTTAGGACGCCAGGTTTTCATCCTGGTAGCAGGGGTTCGAATCCCCTACGGAGTACAAATAAATCAAGTCGGGTTTATTAATTGAAATAATGCTCCGTTCGTCTAGGGGTTAGGACGCCAGGTTTTCATCCTGGTAGCAGGGGTTCGAATCCCCTACGGAGTACAAAAGCCTACTACAATATTGTGGTAGGCTTTTTTGTTTTGAGATAGAAATATATGAAAAGTCTAATGTGTTGATTTACAGCTCTCTCCTTCGAATTAAAGTAAAACTTTAAGTGTTTTATTTTTAAATACTGTAAATAACACAACAAAATTAGTACAATCACTCGTAGAATAAGTATGTCATATGTGTGGTTAGGTTAAGATTTTAACCTGATATTAAAAAAAACCTGTTTAAGTATTAAACAGGTTTTTTTGTTTTTTAATTTTAAAGTAAAATTTTATGGTTTTTAGAAATAACGAGGAGTCATGATTTTTTTAGAAGATGAAAAACGATAATTCACAATGAACTCATGACTTCCTGTATTAAACTGTCGTAAATCAGTTAAAGCATAATCATAGGAATAGCTGATTGAAATTTTTTCTGTAATTTGTAATCCCAAAATAAAGTCACTTGACCCCATACTTCTCCATGCCAATCCAAACCAGAATTTATCTTTTATAATAAATGTATTGGTAATATCTATTTCCATTGGAGCTCCATATACATATTTGTAAAACAGAGAAGGTTTATATTTCCAATTTTTACTCAGATCAAAAACATATCCTGTTGTTACAAAGTAATGACGTTCTTGAACTGCATAACGACTATTACCAATTGATAAACTATTATTCACTAACTGTGGGATGCTGAATCCGAGATAGAATTTTTTTGTGAAAAAGTACAATCCAGCTCCAATATTAGGCAAAAATCTACTAACATTTCCTTCATTAAATATTTCTTCTGAATTATCTTCTACATTCAAACTATTTAGATCTGTTCTATTATTAGTAACCCCACCTTGTAGTCCAAATTGTAGTGTAGCATTCTTTCTTAAAAGTAATTTGTAGCTGGCAGATAAATATATACTAGTATTACCACTGATTCCAATTTGATCATTTATAATACTTAATCCTCCTCCCATTCTTCCTGCACGTAGTGGTTTATGTATTGTGAAACTTTGAGTACTTGGTGCACCTTCCAATCCTAACCATTGTTCTCTAACTACTCCCGTCATACTTAGCATACCATGACTACCAGTGTAGCCAGGATTAATTACAACTTCATTAAACATGTATTGAGTAAACATAGTCTCTTGTTGAGAAAAAGCAATAGATGATGTTCCTATGAATATCCCAGTCACCAATAATTGAATAATTCTTTTCATAATTCCTGAGTTTTAAGGTTATCGATTAGTTGTAATTAGTACATACCCTGATCGCGTTTGATCAATACCATTTGCATCTTTGTAGTTGATGATATAAAAATAAGTCCCATCTGGAAGTTGGTTTCCTACTTTAATTCCTTGATTTGATTCTCCTTTCCATACATTTGTTTCATTGTCATAATTTGAAGATGTCCAAACAAGATTTCCCCATCGGTTAAATATTTTTACTGAATTTTCTGGAAATAGTTCAATGTTTTTAATGATCCAAGTGTCATTTTGACCATTATTATCTGGAGAAAAACCACCATATATTTCAAGAACTTCAGAAATTTCATATACCTCTGCTTTTACATTAAAAGTGAAAGTGTTACTACTATTATTAATAGATATTGTTGATTCATGAATACCCAGTTCAGGCTCAAATTCAATGGTAAAACTAGTGCTATCTCCTCCCGGAATAATTAGAGAATCTATTGAAGATATTGTGAATAATTCTTGATTGATTGTTATAGAATTAATCACAATATCACTTATTCCATTATTAATAATCCAGAATGTTTTACTAATTTCTTCATCATTCAATTCAATATTCCCAAAATATGTGTTGTTTGTAGAAGAAATACTTGTTTGTCCATTTACAAGTACTTCATTGTTTCCTTCAACAATGATATTATTATTTTCAAATGAATTACCTGCTACATTAAATGTAAATGGACTTTGGTTGTTATCATCATTCGTTATTGAAATTGATGAATTAATTATTCCAAGAGTATTAGGGTTAAATGTTATTTCGAAGCTTGTACTATCTCCACTACCAAGTGTTGAATTTATTACTTGTGTCACTTCAAAATCATTATTATCACTATTAATTGTCCCAACTGATAGCTGACAACTTCCATTGTTAACAATCCAAAATACTCTACTACTTAAACCATTTACAACTTCTACATTTCCAAAATCAGTATTATCAAAGGAAGAAGTATTTATTTGATTATTAGTTAGTTCATTGTTGTTTCCTTTGATTATAATCTCTTGCATAGCTGATTCTATCACTGTAATAGATGCAGTATCTCTACATCCTTGAGGAGTAGTAGTTACAACATAATATGTTCCTTGCCCAATATTAGTAGGATCTAAAACATTAGTGGTAGCATTACTATTTGTAAAGTAATTATTGATCCCCAGACTCGTAGAATTTAAAGTAAGTGAAGGATTAGTAATATCAATTCTAGTTAAAGGACAAATAGGGTCAGGATTTGTGATTATAAGGTTTGGGGTATTATTGACTGTGACTGTTACTTGATCACTAGTAATACATCCAGCTAAATTAGCAGTTACTGTGTATGTTGTTGTTTCTGTTGGTTTAAATGGAGTATTATCATTTACATTTTTATCCCAATTAATAATTGCATTATCAGGGTTATTAGCAGTTAATGTAACTTCTTCTCCTTGACAAATAGTTTGTGGATTTCCAGCATCAACAGTTGGAGCATTTGGGTCTGATAGTACAATTCCAGTATGTGTGTTAGAGCACCCTTCTGGTTGT
>JAAEPT010000010.1 GCA_024232295.1 Cytophagales bacterium | reverse complement strand
TTTTACTCTTTCGATGAGCATTGGAGTATCAATATTCCAGTTCTCATAGCGGAGCAGGGAGACCTTACCTGACGTAAAATGGATTTTAATTAGATGAAATTCATCAATATCACCATAAAGCTGAGTAGCACAACCAACATAAATTCTAAGTTCTGGTGGAAGGGTATTAAGTAATTCTCTTGGAATTACCCATGAGTGATGATTATTCCATTCACCAATTTGATGTTTCTTATAAGCTTCAATGCTTTTTTCTTCAATTAATGCAGGGTTGCCAACCGAATACAAATAAGTTATTGCTTTATCATCAGCTATTTTTTTATTACCAAAAAAATATTTAATATCCCGTTTTAAGGATTCAGGCATTCTTGATTGATACTTTCTTTTTTCAAACATACCTAATGCAAAGTAGACAATAAGGTCTTCTTTTTTCCGAGCTTCGGCCTCAATAAAAGCTTCTTCACCAAAATAATTGACTAAAGCTTGATGAGCCTTATTGTGTGAGCCAATTAATCGACGAATATCTTCTGAATAGTCAAATTCTGAATTTGATGGAAGTCTTCCTAACTCTAAACTTTGATGCCAAAAGTCTGTAAAGAGTGATAGATTTCTATCAATAATACGTTTTTCTTTTTCTGTGCGTATTCTGGATGATCGTGAACACCTATTCTGATTCATCGTGAACATCCATTCTGGCCCATCATGAACACTGATTCTGATCCATCGTGAACACCTATTCTGATTTGATCGTGAACACTTTTACTGTTTTTCCAGAAT
>JAAEPT010000009.1 GCA_024232295.1 Cytophagales bacterium | reverse complement strand
GATGGTCAGCAGAATCAACAGAATAATGACCAACAACAAAACCAACAGAACCAAGATGGTCAGCAGAATCAACAAAATAATGACCAACAACAAAACCAACAGAACCAAGATGGTCAGCAGAATCAACAAAATAATGACCAACAACAAAACCAACAGAACCAAGATGGTCAGCAGAACCAACAGAATAATGACCAACAAGGTGAAAGTGAAAGTCTTGATCAGACAACAATTAATCGCCTAAAAGATCAGAATATGACCAAAGAACAGGCTCAGAAATTATTAAATTCGGCTGTTCAGCAGGAGACAAAATACATTCAGCAAAGAAAGAAAAATAAGGGAGACAACAACACAAGTAATAAACCAGACTGGTAGATTTTTTAATTCTTTTATCAGATGAAACCTTATGTTTGTTATGTAAAAAAATGTATTTTTATAAGATACTTTTATTACAATTATGACAAAGAACATAAGACTCATTTATCTATTGTGCTTATTATTGGGGATTAGTCTCACTACTCATGCTCAATATATAGAACGAACACCTGCAGGACTTCCTCAGTCAAGCACTACAGGAATGGCTTTTCTCAACTTGGATGGTGATGAACAATTAGAATTTGTCTATAGTTATATCAATAACAATGGAAAAGCAACCACTGAAATTTACCAAACACAAGACAGTGTTATTCGTACTGACTTAGTTTTCGAAGAAGAAGATTTATTCATCACAAATCTACAATCTGTTTCATTTGTCCCTAATCGAACACAACTTCTGGCAGTTGAACCTTTTCAAGAAGGAGATGACGATGATGAAGAATTATTCAAATTTTCACTCTTTGAATTTGTTGGTAAAGAAGGAAACGAAGATGATGAAATAGAAGGCTTAGTGGAAATACCAACTTCTTTCTCTAGTATATCATTCAAAAAAATCACTTATGAAGTTTTTGACTTTGATGGTGATGGAGATATGGATATATTTTTCATTGGAGAAGGAAAACCAACTGTTATTGAAGTACTAATCAATGAGGGAGATTATATTTTTAGCAACTTACCTCTTCAATTAGATGAATACAAACAAGCTACTTTGGCTCATTATGATTTCACAAAAGATGGTTTGGAAGATGTTTATCTTTCTGGAATTGTAGATGGCGATACAATTGGAGATTTATTTGAAAATGTAGATGGTCAGTATTTAAAACCATTAATTACAAAAGGAGGTAAAACATTAGATATTCCAGCAATTGTAGATGGAGAAGTAATCATTCAACATTTTGACAACAATGAAACCCCTGATGTATACATTAGAGGACTGGAAAATGGAGAAGTAATCTCTGCAATTTATGAATTGCAAGAAGAAGATTTTGTAGAAACAACTTCTCTCCCCTACTTTACAAATGGTCTGGCAGAAATCCATGATTTTAACAATGATGGTTATTATGATATTTTATTAAGTGGATATTTTTTAGATAATCAGCTTCACACAGAAATTCATTACCAAGATGAAAATGGTGATTTATTTAGTATTGAAAATCTGTACGCTCTGCACTTTAGTAATGCAACAGTAGGAGATATTAACCAAGATGGAAACCTAGAACTTGTAATGTCTGGATTTTTCTATGATGAGACATTAGATGACATTGTTCCTAGAACTTTTTTCTATACTAGTAACTATCCAGAAAACACCCCTCCTTTTTTCGAAAATCCAGCAACTGATGTTCGTTATAGAGTTAATGAAAATGAAGTAACAATCTTGTGGAACAAAGCGGATGATGATGAAACAGAGGAAGATATTCTATTTTATGAACTTTATCTTTGGGATGAAGACATGAATAGATTATTACCAAGTTCTTCTCTTCCTGGTGGGGAACGAATTTACCCAAACAAAGGAATTATACAAGATACTTTCCTTGTCTTAAAAGATTTGCCAAGAGGAATTTATAACATTTCGATACAAGCGATTGACAATGGTTTGATGGCTTCTGAAGCAACAGATCCAATAGAAGTAAGAGTTGAAGCAGAGTTACCAGAAGAATTTTTTGAGACTTATGAAATTGTTCAATTTAGAGGAGAACGTTTTGAAAATAAGTTTGACATTGTAGACCTAGACGCTGATAGTTACAAAGATTTCTTATTAATTGATTCTAGCGATGCATTAAGTTTTTTGAGCCAACGAAATATTAATGTTTTTCAAAAGAGCAACTTCTTTAGTGAAGTTGTGGAAGAAAATACGCATTTCGAACTTGGAGACTTCACGTTGGATGGTTATGTAGATGTTTGGTACCTAGAAGGTGAAGGAGCTAATTCAAAATTATTTATTGCTGATGTTCAAAATGAAGAAATTATTGAGACAGATATTAAGGGACTTGAAAACTTTGTGCTTTGTGATATTGATAATGATTTAGATCTAGACATTATTGCAGATTCTCCTACTCAAAGTGGTACTGTATTCTATGAGAATAATAATGAAGAATTTGAATTGACTCTTTTCTCTTTTGATGAGTTTTTACGCCCTGTGGGAGTGTATGATTTCAACAAAGATAGTTACCTAGATTTTTACTATATCACAGATACGCTAGATGGTCGTAAAAATATTTATTTGGCAGTTAATAACTACAATGGAAATTTAGGAAAAAATAGTAATAGACTATTCAACGTTAAGAAAATTGTTGATAATAAAGATTTTGAAATTGTAGATGGGTTTGATGCTGGAACAGATGGAGACTGGGATTTATTAATTCAAAATGAAGCAGGTTATGCAATTTTAGAAAACAGAGGTTTTGGTGATTGGGGCGAAACAGCCCTTCCTTTTAATGCCAAAATCAGTGATGATCAACAAATACGTTTAGCTGATTTTGATGGGGATTTCAAAAAGGAAGTGTGGAGGTTTTCCATTGATTCTTTGGTTATTTTTTCTCCAAAAAACGACATTACTTATAGCTATGCTACTGGAATTAATAAGCCTGATGAAAATTGGGGGAATGATTCAGATACTATTGAAGCTCTTCAATGGATAAAAATAGTGGATTTGGATGCTGATGGAAGAAATGATCTTCTAGCTCATGTAATTATTAGTAACAGAGCTCAAACCTATTACTTTCCCAATGTATTCGAAAATACTACAAAATTCATCCCTACCCCTAGTAAACTAAATACTGAGTCAATTATTGGTCGATCAACACTGCACTGGAATTGGGAAAACACAACTGATGCAGAGCCTCAATATTTGTTAGAAGTAAGACAAGTTATTTATAGAGGACAAGATACGATTACACAGTTACTCAATTTTGATGCAGTACATGATATAGAAGATGAAGAAGACTTTGTAAGTAGTCAACTATCAGAAGTTAATTACTTGGGAAATGTTGATTCTCTACAAATTAATGAACTTGTTGAAGGTGATTATATCTGGAGAATTATTGCAAAAATTGACAACCAATTTTCGACTTGGTCTGATTGGGATACTTTAGAAATTAGAAACTTTGTCCCTCAGAAAATTCCTCCTGTATTTGATTTCAATCAAAGAGAAGTTGAAGGAAATAGTCGATTTAGCAAGGCAGGAGATTTTGATAATGATGGAGATTTAGATTTTATATTGACTAGTATCAAAAATGATCAAGCACAAAACTTCATTTATGTAAATCAAGGAGAAGAAAAGTTTGATACTGTACGCATTGACTTACCTGCTTTTGCCTATGCAGACATTGAACTAATTGATTACAACAAAGATGGCTTTCTAGACTTGATGGTATCTGGAATTGATCCAACATGGACCACTCCAATTAGTGCCATTTATCAAAATACTCAAGAATTAAATTTTGTAAAAGTAGTTGATTTACCAGCTGTTGCTTTTGGTTCTATGACACATGCAGACATGAATAATGATGGAGACATTGATTATATCATTACTGGAAAAAATAGTGAGGGAGCTTATGAAAATTACTTTATAGAAGACACAAGTCTTGCAAGTATCAAAACTCCTGCCCTTCGTTATACATCATTTACCATTGATAATAATACATCAAATAAACTAATTGCTAAATTCTTAGATAATAATGATGATGGTTTAACAGATGTTTTATTTTCTGTATATAATCCAACGGAAAGCTACATTATCATCATGGAAAATGATGAACTAAGTGCTGATATGAAGATAAAAAATAAAGGAAGCAAAGAAAATACATCAAGCCATGAGTTTACTTATTTTGATTTTGGAGACTATGACTCTGATGGTTCTCTCGATCTTATTACTGTTGGAATCACAATCAATTCTACAAGTAGTACAACAACTGGTGCTTTCGACCATGAGAAAGCATATTATACAGATAAAAGTTTAATTGCTGATGAAAATCTAAATTGGATCTTAACAGTATATCAAGGCGATGGTGAAAAGACACCTAACCAACAAAATATTTTACCAAGCATTAATTTAGGACAAAATCGCATTGAAAATATCCAGTGGTGGGATATTGACAATGATGGTGATTTGGATTTCTTTGTATCAGAAGCAGGTAAAATTATTTTTATAGAAAAAAATGATAATGGAAATTTCGAACGATCAAATCAGTTCCATATTGATGATGATTTTGCATATAGTACATTTGGAGATTTTACAAATGACACTCGCTTAGACTTTGTTATTGGTTCACTTACTGATGATTACTTTATTTATAAAAATAATGTATCAAATGCCAATGCAAACCCTGAAGCACCAACAATAAAAGAAGTTACACACCCAACAATAGAAGGACAAGAAGAAATCATTGATGGAACATCTGTTACAGTTTCTTGGGAAGAAGCAAGTGATGATTTATTTTTTGGAACGGATGCAGAAGCTTTGCGTTATCGAGTGACAGTTTTTAAAGATGATGAGCTTTTTATTGATGGAGAAAGTCAATTGAAAAGTCATAGTTATACAACAAACAACACATCATTTACACTTACAGGACTAGAAGATGGAGTTTATACTTATCGAGTACAGACTGTTGACCAGAGTTTTGGAATTTCTCCTGCAAATACTCCTCTAGATACTTTTGTCATTGATATGGAACCTAGAATTTTGGCTGACAGCAATATTTGCCAAAATACACTTATAGGATTCCCTATTTTTCCAATAGAACAAGAATATAAATGGACAATTATTTCTTCTACAGGTTCTGATACTTTAATCTCAGAATACGATGAAGATTCAATTCAAGTGAGTTTCGACACAAGTTCAGTAGTTGTTCAAAAAATCATTGTAGAAAACAGAAACTTTAAGAGTAAGAGAGATACACTTGTTGTGAAAGTATTTCCACAGCCAAAAGCAGACTTCATTATTGGAGAAGATGTTTCTGTAGGAGCCTTAGTTCCTTTCATCAATACCTCTTCTACTTATGCAACATCCTTTTCTTGGGACATTGAGGAAGAAGAAGAAATTTATACAGAGGAAAATCCTGTCCATGTTTTTGAAGAAGGAGGAAAACATGACATTCGCCTCACCATCAAAAACGATATTGGATGTATTGCCACAAGAGATTCAAGTATTATTGTCAATAATGATGTAGTTGTTAATACTTCTGCTTTCATTACACAAAATGGAGATGAAAAAAATGATTTCTTATACATCGAGCATTTGGATAGATACCCAACCAACCAAGTGAGAATTTTTAATCAATGGGGACAAGAGATCAAGCTAATTGAGAATTATGCAAATGATTGGGAAATTCAATTTGGAGATGAAAAATTAGCAGTAGGTAACTATTTCCTTATCATTGATGTAAATGTGGGAGAAGGAACACAAACATTCAAATCAACTTTTAGCGTACTGAAATAATGAAAGCAAGAAATTATATATTAATCTTATTATTGTGTCTTTCTAGCAATTTATGGGCAGGAGTCACTCCCCTATTTTTGTATAAGTACACAGAAAATGTTGCCTTATTACCTTCTCTAGTGGGTTATAATGGAGGTAGTATTTACCTCTCTCAACAAATGAATTATGTTGGTTTTGAGAATGCTCCCTCTCAAACGCTTTTTGGGTTCAATACTTTGAAGGGAAAAGAACGCTTGGGTTTAGGACTGAATGTAGTAAATCAGCAAGGTTTTTCATTGAATGAATTTTCACTCAGTGTACCTGTCGCCTACTACCTTCCTATTAATTCGAGAATGAAACTATCTTTTGGACTCTCTGGGGATTATTATTATCGTTCATTAAATGTAACAGATCAATATGTAGAAGATTTAGATGACACTTCTATTCTTAATTCTGAAAGAGGATTTTTTGATGCAAGTTTTAGTACTGCCTTTCATCACCCATATTTCACAGTGGCAGCCTCATTCAATCACTTAAATTCTTGGATGAATAATACACAAGGAATGCAAGGTTATTTCACAAGTTTTGTACAAGCTGACATTCCACTTACCAATGAATATGATCGTATTGAAGTTGCAGGAACAGTAATTTATGGATTAGATGGTAGTTTTGTTTGGAATGGACAAGCTTTTTATGAAGTAGTAGAACATGTGATTTTGGGAGCTGGATATACTTCTACAAATTCAATCATCACTTCTCTAGGTCTGCATTATAACAATCGTTGGTTACTTGGATATGGCTTCTATTACAATGTAGGAAGTGATGCAACATACTTCAAAAATAGTCATGAACTGACATTGAAGTTCCACTTGGATAGACAATATTATGAACAACACAGATATAGCCGTTATGCAATTCGCAAAGGGGCTATGCTGAAAAAATAAACAACAATATGAGAAAGTTACTTTATTTAATCATAAGCACATTACTTTGTTTTCCACTTGTGGCACAAGAAGAGGAAGAACAAGGTTATGTTCACATAAGTATTAATAATCCATCGCATACCGGACATGTAAACCGCATGCACTTTGATGCAAAAAATAATTGGACAATCTCTGTTGGAGAGGACAAGTCAATCATCTTATGGAATACTGAAACCCAAAAGTTTCACAAAAAATATATTTTCAACTATGATAATGGTATTTATGGTACCATTCTAACAGCAGATTTTTTCAAGAATCAACCTTTGGTTGCTTTTTCTGGAATCAAACGATATGAAAAAGATAGCACAAGCACAATTGTTATTTTTGACTATGAATCAGGAAGAGTTGTTTCTGAATTTAAATCACACCTACCAATCATCACTTCTATAGACATTGGTAGTAATGAAAAATCTTGTATTGCTTCTGGAGAAAGAAAAATAGAAGTAATTAATCTCCAAAATATGAGTAGTCCTTCTACAAGTTATGTAATAGAAAGAGAGTTTCCTATAAATCATGTTGCTTTTAATCAAAAACAAAATAAAATCTTCTTTAGTGAAGGCAAAATCTTGTATTGGATCGATGCAAAAGCAAATGAAGAAGAGCGAGTTTTTCATAGTGTAATTAAGCATTACAAAGAAATTACTGATCTTGCTGTATCAGATGATAGCAGCTATGTAGTAACAGGAGGAAGAGACCATTTGGTAAATCTTTTTGACCAAGATGGAAAGTTTATTAGAAAAATTGACAAATTAGAAAATACAGTTTCTGACCTTACCATTTCACATGATGGACAAGTATTAGTTTCATTTTGTAGATATACTGGAAAAGGATATTCTTTTGCTTTACCAAGTGGAGAATTATTATCTGAGTTCAAAGAATTTGATAATAGTGTTTTTTCAAGTGAATTCTTGAACAATGCTGAAGGAGTTTATACAGTACTTTCTGCAGGAGGGAAAAAACACCAATTAAAATTGTGGAATGCATTGAATGGTTCTCAAATCAATGAATTAGGAGATTATGGTTATGCTCCTTGGGATATTCTTTTTAACAATGATTTATTATATATCTCAGAGGATAAAAATGATCCAATGTTCTTGTTTCATTTTGATTTTGCACAGCTTCAACTAACTCCTATCAATGGTCTTCACAAAGAAAATTTAGCAAACTACAAGAAGGAAGGAAAACTAAAGGATCCTTATACACTCAAAATTAGAAAAACTAAGTTTCATTATGAAGATGAGCGTATTTTGAGTTGGTTGGTTCATAATGAATATGTTTTCATTGGTGGAGAAAATAGCTTAAAGCAATATGACTTGAATGGAAATCTTGTCAGAGAATTTAGTGGTCATAATGAATCTGTAAGAAGTATTAGCCTTGATCCTACTCGTAATTATCTAATTTCTGGAGGAGAAGATCATATTCTAAACATTTATAACCTAAATACAGGAGAAAAACCTTCATTCTTAGTTGTCAAAACACTGGAGCCAATGCTCAAAATGCATGTCAACAATAAAATGGAATGGGTACTTTGGTCTAAAGAAGGATATTTTACTGGTTCTGAAAATGCTGGAGATTTAATGGCTTATCAAACAGAAGCTGACTTCTCACAAGGAAAATTTATCTCTGCCGAACAATTCTTTGATGTATTATTTCAACCAGAAGTGATCAAAGAATCTTATAAAAATCATGTTAGTGTAAAATCTATTTTGGAAAATAAAGGAGAAAGAGTTCTTGATCTTGCCAACCTACAAGGGCCATCATTTTCATTATTTACCTCAGCATTTCATAAGGGTAAGAAAAATGGTGTAGACGCCATTACTTATTTTGAAAAAGAGGATGGAATGTACAAAACAGATTTCTCTAGTGCTACTCTCGAACTAGAATGTACCGATGGTGGTGGTGGTATCAAAGAAATTTCCATTTACCAAAATGGAAAACTGGTAATCTTGGATACTGAGTCTCCCAAAACAGGAGCTATGGAACAAGTAAAACGCTCTTATGATGTTTCTTTGTTACCAGGTACCAACACCTTCAAAGTAATTACAACCAATTTCCAAAAAAGAACATCCTTTCCTGATGAGATTTCGATTCAGTGTAATGGTCAAATAAATGCAACTTCTAAGCTTTTTGTAATTGCAGTAGGAATTAATAAATATGAAAATACAAAGTACAACCTAAATTATGCTTATATCGATGCTTCATCTTTTGTAAAGAAAATTAGAAATGTATCTGGCAAAATTTTCAATGAAATTGTCATTGAAGAAGTGTACAATGAACAAGCAACCAAAGCAGAAATTGCTGCTGCTTTTGAAAAGGTACAAAAACTTTCTTCGCCAAATGATGTATGTATTTTCTATTATGCAGGACATGGAGTAATCAATTCAGAAGTAAAAGATGCAGAATATTACCTTGTACCTACAGAAGTAACAACCCTTTATGGTGATGAAGACTTACTCAAGAAAAAAGCAATTTCCACCACACAACTAAAGGTTTGGTTGACAAATATCAAAGCACAAAAACAACTTATCCTATTAGATGCTTGTCATTCTGGAGGAGCTGTAAAAGCCCTTGCTTATCGTGGAGCACCAGAAGAAAAAGCAATTTTCCAATTAGCAAGAAGTTCTGGAACTGTACTAATTAGTGCTAGTGAAAGTCAGCAATTTGCCGTTGAGTTCAACCAATTAGGACATGGAGTATTTACCTATGCACTACTTAAGGGATTAGATGGTGAAGCTGATGGAGGAAATAAAGACCAAAAAATTACAGTAAATGAATTAAAGGCATATATGGAGGATCTTGTACCACAACTCTCTCAAAAGTATGGAGGTGTCTCACAATATCCTACAGGATTTAGTACAGGACAAGATTTCCCAATTGGAACACATCAAAAAGTAGCCCCTGCTGTAGTTCCTACACCCTCTCCTGTTGAAAATACAACTACAGAAACAGAGGAAGAATAAAGAGGAAAACTAATAATTAGAATAAAACACAACCAACGATTTTTTGGTTGTGTTTTTTATTTACACAAAATCTGTGTATCCAATATTCTATAAATCCTGTATGTATATAAGGTAAGTGTAAAATGCTTTTAATCTTTTCTTTCCTTAAAGGTTCAGAAAAAATTCTTATTTTTAGTAGTGAGATATTCTTGAGGTATGCAAATTAATCAAAAAACAAAACATCTATTATTTTGGGGGATTAGCTCAATCACAATATTAAGTGGAATTATTTACTTATTTATCCTAGAATCAAATTCTACCTTAAATATTTTACCTACAATTCTTAAGACAAGAAATCATGTAGAACCTCTCAGAAAAGCAAATACCTTTGCAGAGGACTATACTACAAATGCATCTTATGCTCAAGCAGTATACACTGATTCTAGTTTTACATTCAAATACAAAAAGTCAGAGAAACAACAACACGCATTTGCAGGTGCTTGGTTTCCTTTAGAAAATACAGCGATTGATTTTGAAAGTTATGATGCAATTCAAGTGGGAATAAAAGCAGAAAAAACAAAAAGAATACCTCTTAACTTCACTGTTCAAAACCATTTTGATACCTATCAATACATTCGTCACTTTATTGAAATTAGAGAAAATCAAGAAATATACACCCTTCAATTTGATGATTTTTTCACCCCTAATTCATGGTATGAACGTAACAAAATAGCTCAAGTGGATATTCCTTCTCCCGATTTGAGTTTGATCAATACCATGTCATTTGAAAGTTGTGGTTTACTAAATGCTAATGTGGAAGATCAATACACAATATTCAGATTAGTATTAATTAAAGATATTACCCTACATTATATTGTTACTATCAGTCTATTATGTGTCTGTATTGGAGCTTGTGCAGTATGGTCTTTTGGTATTTTCCAAAAAAAGCCAGAAACAGAAGTAATTCATGTTCCTGTAGAAACTGTAGAATATGAATACGAAGATAAAGTTGAAGATAAGGTATTGGCATTTCTAGCAGAAAATTATACAAACCCAAACCTTACATTGTCCGATCTCACCAAAGAGTTTGGAAAGAATTCTAGAGAACTCTCTACAATCATCAAGGAAAAAACTAAAATGACTTTTCCCAAATACATCAACTTTTTGAGAATTGAGCAAGCTAAACGAATACTAATTAGCAAAAATTATCAATCTATTTCTGATATTGGGTACTCTGTTGGTTTTAATAGTCCTAGTAATTTTAACAGAGTTTTTAAAGAACGTGAGGGTGTAACTCCAAAAAAATTCAACATAAACACCTGATTTTAGGTAATTTAACAAAATCGTCAATAATAAAGCAGTAATTGTAAATAGTATTTTAGAGTTTTAAATGATATTGTGTTAAGGAAATCAAACATACTTTGTTCGTTATACCATGACACAACATTCACACCACTCAAAACTACAATATGTAGCACTTGTTACATTAATTTTATCATTATTTCAGACACAAGCATTTGCTCAGTTACCAAATCCTGCAATTGTTGGATACTGGGAAAATTGGAAAGGAAATCGTTTTGTTGCTCTAAAAAACATCGACCCTAGATACAATGTAATTAACATTGCTTTTGCTACTCCAAAGAAAGGTACTGATTATGATATTGAATTGGTTCTTCCTTATGGATATACAGAGGCAGTTTATAAAAGTGAAATCGAAGGACTACAAAAACAAGGAAAGAAAGTTCTAATTAGTATTGGAGGACAAAATCACCATGTAATATTAGATACAGAGGAAGAGAAAAAGACTTTTGTTTCTTCTGTAAATGCCTTAGTTGATAAATGGGGCTTTGATGGTGTTGACATAGATTTAGAAGGAAAGTCATTAGAGTTTTCAAATATTAATATTCAAAACCCTCAAGATCCAAAGCAAATATATTTGATTTCTGCCATTAAAGAGATATTAGCAAATCATAAAGAAAAACATGGTAAGAAGCTATTGCTAACAATGGCACCTGAAACAATTTATGTTCAAGCTGCTCTTTCTAAATGGGCTGGAAAATACCGTGGAGCTTATCTACCAATCATTGAAGCTCTAAAAGATGATATTGATATGTTGAATGTTCAATTGTACAATAGTGGTAGTATGTTTGGTTTGGATGGAGCATCTGGTGGTGAGTTCAAACAATCAACTACTGACTTTATTGTGGCAATGACAGAGGCTGTTATCAAAGGGTTTAAAGCTACTGGAAATATTGGAACATTTAGTGGAATTCCTGCTTCTAAAGTTGGAGTTGGATTACCAGGATGTGAAGGATGGGGATATACATCTCCTAAAAATGTTGAAAAAGCGATTGCATACTTAAGAGGAAAAGGCTCAAAATCAGGAAGATATACTCTAAAAAACAGTGATGGATACCCTGATTTAAGAGGTATGATGGTATGGTCAATTAACTCTGATAAAAATTGCTCTCCTTCTTATGGATATGTAGAAAATTGGGAAAAGATTTTTGTAACAAGTGTTAATTCCATTTTTAAACCTTCTAACCCAATCAATAAATCATTCTTCTATCCTAATCCAGCTTTGGATGAAATTCAATTTCATGACATTACAGAGGGAACAATTAGTATCTTTTCAGTAAATGGAGAGTTGGTTAAAGAATCAGTTGCAATAAAAGAAAAATCAATAGTAAGTCTTAGTGATTTGCAGGATGGTATTTACTTCATAAAATATCAGAATGAAGATGGACAGTTATTTTGTAGTAGACTTATCAAAAAATAAAATTTAGTTATTTAAAGTTATAGTGTTTATGTTTTGGTTTTACTTGCTTATAAAGTGAGTTTGGGAAGCACCTGGGTTGGGTGCTTCTCGTTTTTTTACGCTAATTTTTAACTTATAGATATTCATAATTCTTTACTTCTAATAAGTATTTTTTCATCAAATTCTTACAGTTCAACAACAGTTACATTTTTAAAATATCAGAATCATACTATATAAACTTTTTTAACCTGATGAAGTTTATGTAGTATGCCCAAACGTACTCAAATACAAGATATTAGCAAAGTCGAAAAAAGCTAGTGACTTTGATCAAATCGTTCAGGATAAAAGAAGCAATAAGAGAGCTTCTAAGCAAAAAGGAAGAAGGAGAAATAGACATTATGTAAAAACATTATTAAGACACTTCCCTAATAATGATGTTGAAGATTAGAATAATGATTAAATAGTATCTATACTCTTATCTTCTTTTTACACAAAACCACACTATTAAATACTTTATTTTCAGTAGAATCATTACTCACTTACTTACAGCAGTTTACAAAATCAAAAAACTAGCTTTTTAGATGAAAAAATTGTATATTTTCAAGAAACAATAACATAAACACACCAAATAACATGAATTATAACAAACAAATTGTTATCAGACCACCTATAATACCTTATCAAAAAAGTGGTAAGAAGATAGTATCAAGTCATTCAATTAAAGTCATTTTCATCTCACTACTATCTTTATTCTCCATATATACCATATCTGCCCAAGGATTGCCCGACCCTTCAAGTTTATCAACTGGGCAAGGTTCTGCTGGTTCACTAGACCCTAACTGGCAAGTAAGTGACCAAATATTTGGACATTCAGCTGTAAAACCCAATCCAATTGGTTTGGCTTACAGTCCGGCAATTATCAATAACAATTGTGCTCCTGGAGCTTGGATTGATCCTGCTAGTTTACCTGTACCCTTAAATAATGGAAATTGGATTTCTGGGGCTGATTCTCCTTGTAGAGGACCAGGTGGTTCAAGATATTTTAGGCTTACATTAGACTTACCAGAAGATTGTAGTGGAAATAGCATTGCTAATAGTTATGTATTAAACCTTGAAGGCTATGTTGACAATAGTATCTCAGATGTTTTTGTTAATGGAACAAGCAAAGGAATTTCTGGAGGTGGTTTTACACGAGGAAACCAAACCAAACTTGTACTAGATGGCCCATGGCAGGCAGGAACAAATTTCGTAGATGTTTTGGTCACAAATGCAGGAACAAATACAAATCCTTATGGCTTATTAATGGTTGCTAGTACAGCAGTTAGTGATATTACAATATGTATGTCATCTACTCAAACGACAATTTGTAAAGGAGAATCTACTACAATCACAGCTAGTGGAGCTAATTCTTATGCTTGGGAAGATGGATTAGGAACCAATAGCTCTATCATAGTGAGTCCTACAACCACCACAACCTATACAGTTACGGGAACATTAGGAAGTGTTACAGGGACTTCAACTTATACAATTACCGTCCTTGAAGATAGTGACAACGATGGCATTTGTGATGAAGATGATTTGGATGATGACAATGATGGAATCCTAGATGTAGATGAAAGTTGTTCTGGTATTTTAGTAAGTGAGCCTTTTTCTGTAAGTAATGGCGTAACTGAAACATTCACTTTTCCAAGTGCTCAAAAAGGGTTTCGATTTGATGTTTTGAAACTTGATAATTCTTTTAATCTTAATGTGAATGGGCAAAAATTGGTTCCTGGTGAAATTCAGTGTCAATCCAATGCTTTACAAGCAGGACATTCTAAATTGGTTTTCACCTCTGACAATACAGGATTTGGAGAATCAGGCAATAGTAATATATGGACAGTTCAAGGAACTGAAAACAATCCAGCAATTAGAGTATCCATAGATGCTAATGGAAAAATTGTACTTGAAGGAAAAAGGAATTCTAATGCATCTTTAGAACCTATGCAAATCCTAAATAGTCATTCCCAACCTACCAATATTAATTGGAATACTTCTGGAACAAATACTGTCACTTTATCTCAATTGGTGACAGGAACAACTAATATGAGTGGAATTGGATACGGAATTCAAAAATGTCCACAAGAAAAAGATACTGATAATGACGGAATTCCAGATTACCTAGATACAGACAGTGATAATGACGGATGTCCTGATGCACTTGAGGGTTCAGGTACATTTGTACTAACTGATCTAAAAAATGATGCTAGCTTAGTAGGTAATGTGGATGCAAATGGAGTTCCTATTCTTGCCACTTCTAGTGGTCAACAAATAGGAAGTTCAATAGATGCTAGTGTACAAAGCATAAGCTGTGGTTGTACAGAACCCACATTTACAATCTTAGATTCAGATATCTCTTTTTGTAAAGGAGATACTGGAAAGATTCAATTGAATTTTGTAGGACAAGCACCTTATTCACTTTATTATACCTCAACTATTGATGGACAACAGCAATCAGTAGTAAATATTAATTCAAATACTTATGAAATTTCTGTTTTAGATGCTCAAAGTATTACTATTGATAGCTTGGTAGATGTTACTTGTTCTAACACAACTCCTCAAACAGCTAATGCAACTGTGAATCCTTTACCAACTATCACAGTTGATGATGAAGTAATTTGTCTAAATGATAATGTAGAACTAAACGCAAGTGGTGGTACCAGCTACTTATGGAAAAATACAACTACTGGACTTTCTGCTACTAATATTTCAAACCCTGTTGCCTCTCCTACTATAACCACAACTTATACTGTAGAAGTGACTGATGCAAACACTTGTGTCAATGAAGAAGATGTAATAGTAACTGTAAATCCTTTACCAACCATCGCAGTTGATGATGAAGTAATTTGTCTAAATGATAATGTAGAACTAAATGCGAGTGGTGGTACTAGCTACTTATGGAAAAATACAACTAATGGACTTTCAGCTACTAATATTTCAAACCCTGTTGCCTCTCCTACTACAACCACAACTTATACCGTGGAAGTAACCGATGTAAATACTTGTGTCAATGAGGAAGATGTAGTGGTAACTGTAAATCCTCTACCAACCATCACAGTTGATGATGAAGTAATTTGTCTAAATGATAATGTAGAACTAAATGCAAGTGGTGGTGCTATCTACTTATGGAAAAACACAACTACTGGACTTTCAGCTACTAATATTTCAAACCCTGTTGCCTCTCCTACTACAACCACAACTTATACCGTGGAAGTGATTGATGCAAACACTTGTGTCAATGAAAAAGATGTAGTAGTCACTGTAAATCCTCTACCAACCATCACAGTTGATGATGAAGTAATTTGTCTAAATGACAATGTAGAGCTGAATGCAAAAGGTGGTACTAGCTATTTATGGAAAAACACAACTAATGCACTTTCTGCTACTAATATTTCAAACCCTGTTGCCTCTCCTACTACAACCACAACTTATACCGTGGAAGTGACTGATGCAAACACTTGTGTCAATGAAAAAGATGTAATGGTAACTGTAAATCCTCTACCCAATCCTTCTTTTGATAATCCTAAATTAATTGTGTGCCCAGAGGAAAAAGTTGTGTATAATGTAAATGGGGATAACAATTCAACATTTACATGGAGTTTTTCTCCAAATGATAAGGTAGCTTCTGATCTTCCTACAAATAATCAAAACACCATTACCTTTGCAAATACTGATGGATTAGTAAGCATAGAAGTTGAAGAAACAACAGACAAAGCTTGTAAAACTTCCATTACACAAGATATTACCATTGAAAAACTTCCTACATTAACATTTGATTTGACTGACGAAGTATGTGATAATGAAAGCATCATTGCATTGGACATGGCAACTCCACAAGGAGGTATTTATACTTACAAAAACAATAATGTTACAGAGATTGATCCAACAAATAATGCTTTTTCTAAGGAAGTACCACTTACTTTCTCTTATGAATTTACGACAATAAACAATTGTAAAACTTCCATAGATCAAGAAATTGTTATTCATAAATCTCCAGAAATTACATTTACTCAAATTCCTGATATTTGTACAAGTGCTGATGCTTATACTCTTGTGGAAGCTTCTCCAAAAGGATCAACAGGTATTTATTCAGGAACTGGAATCGTAAATGGTCAATTCATTCCTTCTACAAAGAGTCTTATAATTGATGGTGAAAATGAAATCACCTATACTTATACAGATGAAAATAGCTGTGTAAATACTGGAAAAACTTCCATTACACTTATTCAGCAGCCTTCAGTAGAAATTGAAGAAGATTTAATTTTGTGTGAAGATACTAAAGGAACACTCACTACAATAACATCCAATCCTTTGGTTTCTTATGCTTGGTTTAGAGATGACCAAGCACTAAATGCTAGTAATAGTACATTGGAAGTTGACAAAGAAGGAACTTATCAAGTTGAGGTGGATTATAGAGGTTGTAAAAATACTTCTGAAATAAGTACTGTGGACGTTGTTTCGATCAATGTTAAAACTGGAGAAGATCAAGTAATCATGGCTGGAGAAGAAGCAAGTTTATCTGCGAATGTAATAACAGATGCATTAAATAGTAACTACACAGTAGAATGGATGAGCTTAACCCAAACAATTACAGAACAAAATACTATTATCTCCCCAGCAACAAGTGATACTTATGTATTAACTGCTACAGATGAATATGGGTGTTCTGCTAGTGATGAAATTTTCGTTAGAGTAATGCCTTATGTTGTGATCCCAAATGGATTTAGTCCTAATGGAGATGATCTAAATGAAACATGGATTATCAAAAATATAGAGGAGTATGAAAATGCAAGTGTAAAGATTTACAACCGTTGGGGGAATGAAGTTTATATCACTTATGGTGGATATGATAATGACTGGGATGGAACAGATAATGGTAACCCACTACCTAATGCTACTTATTATTATGTCATTGATCTGAATCATAATGACTTAGTTTATAATGGTAGTATCACAATCATTCGATAATCATACAACTACATAAAAACAAATTCATACTACTGGACAAAAATAAGAAGAAGTGAAAAAAGCGTTATCTTTAGCTTCCTAGTTCAAAAAACAACATGCTTAAATCACTTCTGTCCGAAATTACAAAAGAATTTAGAAAT
>JAAEPT010000008.1 GCA_024232295.1 Cytophagales bacterium | reverse complement strand
AATTGTGATTCGGCTGGGGCTCGAACCCAGGACCCTCTCCTTAAAAGGGAGATGCTCTACCAACTGAGCTACCGAATCTTTTACTCATTACACAAATAATAAGTAAATTTAAACCATTAATTGTGATTCGGCTGGGGCTCGAACCCAGGACCCTCTCCTTAAAAGGGAGATGCTCTACCAACTGAGCTACCGAATCAACTTTTTCTTGATTTTTAAGGACGCTTTTCCTTAATTGCGATGCAAAACTACAAGCTTATTTTAATAATGCAAAACATAAAATCATTTTTTTTCAAACAATTCTTTCCTTTGTTTATTTGCTTTCTTGGGATTCAAAATGCCCATGCAAATCAAGGTTTAGCAAAGGCTGATTCACTCTTTTCAGAGCGAAAATATACAGAAGCATTTGAGGCTTACGAAGATATATTCATTAGAGAACAAACATATACTCCTCAAATGTTACTCAAAATGAGTTTTATCAAAGAAGGCTTGGGTAATTATAGCAAAGCTTTGTACTATTTAAGCATTTTGCAACAGAAACAGCCTTCTCCAAATTTGCAAGAGAAAATAAATACACTTGCTAATAAACAAAACTTGAGAGGTTATGGCAATCAAGAAGAGCAATTTGTTCGCTCCTTTCTCACAAAACACAATAGTATTGTTACCTATGGCTTATTTGGAAGTACAGCACTTTCATTTTTTATTTTCTCCTTGATACTGCTATTGAAAAATAAGACTAACTATGTATTTCTAGTAGTTTTTGTATTAGGAATGGGACTTTCTTACGCTTTAAATTTATTCATCACAGAAACAAAGTTTGGAATCATTAACAATAGTAACACTTATTGTATGTCTGCTCCTTCTTCTGCAAGTACTGTTATTTCACTTACAGACAATGCAGGAGACTTTGTGAAAATTATTGATAAAGTTGATGTTTGGTATAAGGTAGAACAAGAGGGAATCTTATTTTTTGTACATCAAAACAACATACTAGCCCTCCCTTAGATTAAATCTATTCTAAATAATTTCTTAGCAAGGAGAGAATTAGGTGTTTTTTATTTAAAAGCATTATCTTTGCTGATTGAAGCTGGTTTTATACAAAGTAAAAAGATAGAAACGTGAAGAAAACATTATTTGAAAAATTATGGAGTGCTCACGTAGTGGACAGCGTAAATGACACTACTGACATCGTATATATTGATAGACATTTCATTCATGAGGTAACAAGTCCTGTAGCTTTTTCAGGAGTTGAAGATAGAGGACTTAAGGTGTTTAGACCAAACCAAACGGTTGCTACTCCTGATCATAACGTTCCTACAATAGATCAACATTTACCAATTCAAGAAGAATTATCTAGAAATCAAGTTGATGCTTTGACTAGAAACTGTCAAAATCACAACGTTAACTTATACGGTTTAGGTCACCCATTCCATGGTGTTGTTCATATTATTGGACCTGAGTTAGGTTTGACTCAACCAGGTATGACAATCGTTTGTGGTGATTCTCATACATCTACTCACGGTGCTTTCGGTTCAATCGCTTTTGGTATTGGTACTAGCCAAGTAGAAAGTGTATTCTCTACACAATGTTTATTGTTGGCTAAGCCAAAAACAATGAAGATTGAAATCAACGGAACATTAGACAAAGGAGTTGAAGCAAAAGATATTATTTTATATATCATTTCTAAAATTTCTTCTTCTGGTGGTACCGGATACTTTGTTGAATATTGTGGTTCTGCTATTGAGTCTTTATCAATGGAAGAAAGAATGACAATCTGTAACATGTCAATTGAAATGGGTGCTCGTGGAGGTATGATTGCTCCAGATCAAACAACTTACGATTATATCCAAGGTAAAGAATATTCTCCTAAAGGTGAAGATTGGGATAATGCATTAGCTTACTGGAAAACATTAAAATCTGATGAGGGTGCTGAGTTTGATGCTGTATTAGAATTTGATGCTGCTGATATCGCTCCTATGATCACTTATGGTACAAATCCAGGAATGGGTATCAAAGTAAATACTACAATTCCTTCGTTAGAAGATATTGATGCTGATACAAGACCTACTTTCCAAAAATCTTTGGATTATATGGGATTTGAAGCTGGTCAAGAGTTATTAGGAAAACAAGTAAACTGGGTATTCTTAGGTTCTTGTACTAATGGACGTATTGAAGATTTAAGAACTTTCTCAGAATTCGTAAAAGGAAAGAAGAAAGCAGATAACATCAATGCTTTGATTGTTCCTGGTTCTAAAAAAGTAGAGCAACAAGCAATTGCTGAAGGAATTGACAAAATATTAGAAGAGGCTGGTTTTGTAATGAGAGAGCCAGGATGTTCTTCTTGTTTAGCAATGAACGAAGATAAAATTCCTCCAGGTGAATACTCTGTATCTACTTCTAACCGTAACTTTGAAGGTCGTCAAGGACCTGGAGCTAGAACTTTATTAGCTTCTCCTTTGACTGCTGCTGCTGTAGCTGTTAGTGGTAAAATCGTAGACGTAAGAGAATTATTATAATCACTTACAAACAGTTTTAATTTTAACCTAAAAAATATGAGGGGATTCACCTCCCCTCCTCAAAATATAAAAATGGATAAATTCACAACATTAGTTTCAAGAGCAGTTCCTCTTCCAATCGAGGATGTGGATACAGACCAAATCATTCCTGCACGTTTCTTAAAAGCAACAAAAAGAGAAGGTTTTGGAGATAACTTATTCCGTGACTGGAGATACAATGCTGATGGTTCATTAAAAGAGGATTTCCCTTTAAATAATGCAAAGTATAGTGGAAGCATCTTAATCGGAGGAAAAAACTTTGGTTCTGGTTCTTCAAGAGAGCACGCTGGTTGGTCTATTTATGACTACGGATTCAGAGTAGTAGTTTCTTCTTTCTTTGCTGATATCTTCAAAGGAAACTGTTTGAACCTAGGAATCCTTCCTGTTCAAGTTTCTGAGGAATTCTTACAAAAGATTTTTGCTGAAATCGAAAATAACAATGAGGCTGAATTCAAAGTTGATTTAGAGAACCAAACGTTCACGATTGTTTCTTCTAATGATGTTTCTGAGTTTGATATCAACCCTTACAAAAAGACTTGTTTATTGAATGGATATGATGATATTGATTATATCTTATCTATCAAAGATAAAATTGAAGCTTATGAGACTACTTCAAAAGTACAATCTTACTTAGAAAAACCAGTAGTTGAATAATAACAACTACTTCAAAAATAAAAAATAGGGTGGTCATTTTTGGCCACCCTATTTTGCTTTAATAACATTTTTTTACAATATCAACCCTAATACAATTAACATCATCAATTTGATTATTTATCAATCCTTTGAAAACAAACCTACTCTACCGTTTTCTTTCCATCTGTACAACCAAAATTTAAAATTGCTATCTCTTTCTAATTCTTAATTCACATTAAAATAACACAAAGGACTTCACTATTTTTTCAACTCAAAAAAAGAAAAACTCTCCAAAAATACTACAAAAGTACTTTTGAAGAGTCTATCACTATTTAGATGCATT
>JAAEPT010000007.1 GCA_024232295.1 Cytophagales bacterium | reverse complement strand
TCGATTAGAACTTTTATTAGAAGAGTCTTTAGGAAATCTACCTGTTTCTCCAAAAAATTAACATACCATAATGCTGCTTTCACTATTTTCTTTTTTCACAGAAATCAGAAATTACGCATCATACATTCTCAATAACAACCTAAAATTTTATATCTAGTGGCTATCTTTGTTGGTATTTAGCTCCAATCTTCCTCTGTGTTTGTAAAGAAGGTATTGTTTCCCTCCTCTTTCAAAAGAAACACAAAAGTCATCAGTGTTCTTTGGGACATAAGAAACAGTATCTTTTTCTGTTCCATGTACCCAAATCAATTTCTTTTCCTTCTTTAATATCTTCACTTTCCCTACTTTGTGTCTCTTCACTTTATCTCCCCAATGATTGGTAGGTTGTGGAAGGTAAACTGTTTCATAAACACAAGAAGAACTAAAAAGTACTAAACCTAATAATGTAAATATCCTCGTCATATAATTATCATCAAAGAAAAAATGCCCACCTTTATAATTAAGATGGGCATTTGTAATATGATTAGGCAAATTTTTGATAGCCTTCTTTTTTATCCTCTGGAAAAAATCTTTTTTGATAAATCAATATAGCAATTACTGCACAGAAAATAGCTGCATCTGCTATGTTGAATATTGGCCAGAAAGAGTAATGATTTCCTCCTACAATTGGCCAGTTTTCTGGATAATAGCCTTGAGCAATATCAATATAGAACATATCTACTACCTTACCATGAAACCAAGGTGTTGGTGCACCTTTTACCGTTAAATCAAATAGTTTTCCATAAAAGATACTATCAATTAAATTTCCCACTGCTCCTCCCAAAATTAGGGAAATACAAACCAAAAAACCTTTGTGAGCGTGTCTGTAGTATAAAGAGCGAATGTACCAACTAATGGCAAACATGGCAATGATACGGAATACTGTCAAGAATACTTTTCCATATTCTCCTCCTATCTGAGCTCCAAATGCCATTCCTGGATTTGTGATATAGTGGATTTTAAACCAATCTCCTAATACCCTAAAACCTGTTCCTTCTACCATTGAGTTATGAACCCAAATTTTCACTATTTGGTCAATAACAATCACCAAAATACTGATGACGAAATAAGTTGATAGTTTCGTTTTCTTACCTTCCATTATTTTTCAATTGTAAGCGTTAATTGATGCTCATCAATCTCTAAAACTGTACCATTTTCTACAGAAGGAGTGAAATTAAGGGATAAAGCTTGAGTTTCTGTACAAACATATGTCTGATTAGCCTCTAAAGCTGTTTTAATCCATTCATTTTCTGCTAAGATAGTGATGTTGATTTTATCTTGAATCTCTAAACCACTTTCTTTACGTAAGTTTTGAATACGGTTTACAACATCACGAGCAAAACCTTCTTGTTTTAAGTTCTCAGTCAATGTAATATCTAAAGCAACAGTCAATTCTGAGTCAGACGCTACTAACCAACCTTCAATGTCTTGGAAGTTGATTTCCACATCTTCAGCAGTCAATGTGTGTTTTTCTCCAGCTACTTCAATTTCAAAAGCATTGTTTCTTTCAATTGCACTAATATCTTCTTGACTCATTTGGTTAATTAATCCAGCTACTACCTTCATATTTTTACCAAATTGTTGTCCAAGTTTACGGAAATTAGGCTTGATTTTCTTTACTAAGATTGAATTTTCATCATCAGCAAGGTATTCAATTCCTTTGATATTTACCTCTGTACAAATCAAATCTTCTACTGCCTCAATCTGAGTTTTGAACTCATCATTCAATACAGGAATCAAGACTTTTGACAATGGCTGACGAACTTTTAACTTCTCTCCTTTTCTCAATGCGTGAACAGAAGAAGAAATACGTTGTGCATATTCCATTCTTTGCTCCAAAGCAAGGTCAATATATTCTTCATTTGCTTCTGGGTAAGTACTTAAATGTACAGAACCCAAGTTTTCAGCATTCATCACTGAATTAAGGTCTGCATATACTTTGTCAAAGTAGAAAGGTGCAATGATCGAAGAAATTTGTGCAGTTACACTTAAACATTCAGCAAGTGTTTGATAAGCAGCTTTCTTGTCTTCATTGTATTCTCCTTTCCAGAAACGTTTTCTATTCAAACGAACGTACCAGTTACTCAAGTCGTTTGAAACAAAATCTTGAATTTCACGAGCAGTATTTGTCAAATCATAATCATTCAACAACTCATCTACTCTCTTCACTAATGAATGAAGTTTAGACAACACCCAACGATCAGACTCTGTACGTTTAGCCAAAGGAAGGGCTTCTTCTTGATAAGTAAAACCATCCAAATTGGCATACAAAGCAAAGAAGTTATATGTATTATGGAATGTACCAAAGAAACGTCTTTGTGTCTCTCCTACTCCATCAATGTTAAATTTCAAGTTCTCATAAGGTTGAGCATTTGAAATCATATACCAACGAACAGCATCAGGACCATATTTGGCAATTGCGTCAAAAGGGTTTACACCATTTCCTAAACGCTTAGACATTTTTTGTCCATCCTTTGCCAATACTAATCCATTTGCAATTACATTTTTGAAAGCTACATCATCAAATAACATGGTAGCAATTGCATGTAATGTAAAGAACCAACCTCTTGTTTGGTCTACACCTTCTGCAATAAAGTCAGCAGGGAAGTTTCCTTCTAATTTCTCAGACTCTCCCATATAATGCCATTGAGCATAAGGCATTGCACCAGAATCAAACCATACATCAATCAAGTCTGTTTCACGGAACATTGGCTCTCCTTCATCAGAAACCAATACAACCCAATCAGCATAAGGACGGTGTAAGTCTTCCAATTCATTTAAGTTATGAATCTTAGTACCTAATTCTTCCTCTTTTTGAGCCAAAGTGTCAGCATTGATTTCCAATACTTCATTTGCCTTTTTGATTTCTTCTGCTAATTCATTTACAGAACCAATACATTTTTGAGTTTCTCCATCTTTGGTAGACCAAATTGGTAATGGAGTTCCCCAATAACGAGAACGTGATAAGTTCCAATCAACTAAGTTCTCTAACCAGTTTCCAAAACGACCAGAACCAGTTGATTCAGGAATCCAGTTAATTGTATTGTTTAATTCTACTAATCTATCTTTAACAGCAGTTGTTCTGATAAACCAAGAATCCAATGGATAGTATAAAACTGGTTTATCAGTTCTCCAACAATGTGGATAACTATGCTCATATTTCTCTACTTTGAAAGCTTTATTTTCTTCCTTCAATTTGATAGAGATACGAATATCTACATTCTTATATCCTTCTGTAATTTCATCTAAATATTCTTGTTTTACAGGCTCATTTGCAAAGTCAGTAACTTCATCAACAAAACAACCTTGCTTGTTTACCAAAGGAACATCATTATCTTGATCATCTTTTACTGTAATTCCAGGGATTCCTGCCAAATCAGCTACACGCTTATCATCAGCACCAAATGTAGGAGCAATATGAACGATACCTGTACCATCAGCAGTAGTTACAAAATCTCCAATGATTACTTTGAAAGCTGGTTTGTCAGGTTGAACATAAGGCAATAATTGCTCATATTCAATTCCTTCTAAATCACTTCCTTTGCATTCCTCTACAATTTCCCAAGGAATTAATTTATCACCACCTTTGTAATCATCATAAGCAACTTCTTGTGCTTTTGCATTGAAATAGTAGTTTACTCTATCCTTTGCTAAGATTACTTCAATTGGTTGGTGAGTATATTGGTTATAAGTTTTAACCTTTACATAAGTAATTCCTTTTCCCACAGCCAAAGCAGAGTTTGAAGGCAATGTCCAAGGAGTTGTTGTCCAAGCTAAGAAAAACTCATTATCTTTTCCTTTCACTTTGAATTGAGCAACAATTGTAGTGTCCTTTACATCACGATAACAACCCGGTTGATTTAATTCGTGAGAACTTAATCCTGTACCTGCTGCTGGAGAATAAGGTTGAATACTTAACCCTTTGTATAAGAAGTCTTTTTTGTATAATTCTTTCAACAAGTACCAGATACTTTCCATGTACTCTTTGTCGAAAGTGATATAAGGGTTGTCCAAATCAACCCAATATCCCATTTGTTGAGTCAAATCATCCCAAGAAGATTTGAATTCCATTACAGACTCACGACAAGCTTTGTTGTAGTCTTCTACACTGATTTTAGTACCAATGTCTTCTTTTGTAATGCCCAAATTCTTTTCAACTTGAAGTTCTACTGGCAACCCGTGAGTATCCCAACCACCTTTACGCTTTACCTGAAAACCTTTAAGTGTTTTGTAACGACATACAATATCCTTAACTGTTCTTGCCATTACGTGGTGAATACCTGGCATACCATTCGCTGAAGGAGGTCCTTCAAAAAATGTAAATGTAGGGTTTCCTTCACGAGAAGTGATAGATTCTTCAAATGTGTTTTCTGATTGCCACTTGGCTAAGATTTCTTCTGCTACTCGAGCGAAGTTAATTCCTTTATATTCGCTAAATTTCATTGTTACAATGAGGATTTTCTGTACAAAAAATGTCCAACTAACAAAGGTAAGAAAAACAATCTTTTTACAAAAAAATCCCCTATCCTTTACAAAGAATAGGGGATTTGATTGTCAATTATTTATAATATCTATTAGATAACAATTCCTAAGTTCAATAATTTATTAGAAACAACAAGTCCTGCTTGCTTGGTACTTGCTTTATTAATTTCGAATTGTAGCTTTCCACCTTTTTTCACAAAATTAATCATGCTTCCATTCTTACCATAATTATCTTTTGAAGTCAAAAGCAATGAATGTCCAGCTTGTGCTACACTTTTTGCTTTGCCAAACTCAGAAAGTTTATTGTCAGAAAGGTAGATAATATGTGCACCTTGTGCCTCAGCTACAGTACTACATTTTTTAATCACAATTTTCTGAGTTCCTACTTTTCTTGTCTTTGCTAATGCATTCAAATGTTTTACAATATCACTATTACCAACAACAGCAATGATAAAATCACCTTGTTTTTGTGCACTAGGCCATTCAATCAATTTGCTAAAGTGATAAATAAAACCAGAATACATTTTTGTCTCCTGTGCAAAACTTGCTACGCTAAAAAAAGCAAGAGCAATAAATGTTAGTAATCTTCTCTTCATAACTAGTTTAATTTTAAGGTAAATTTTCTTTTTAAGGTTTAAAAGTCTACTTTCAGTCAAAAATATGCTATTAATATAGCTGAGTAAAAAGTAACTATATTTAATATAATAACATATGATTAAAGTTTCATCTTTTTACTATTAAATATTGTAAAATTTCGATAAGTTACTTTTTAACTTTACTTTTGAATACAATATATATTGTCGATTACCATGCGTTATTTATTATTGTTTGTACTTTTTACTTCAAGTCTTAGTGCATTTAGCCAAGAGTATAATTTTCAAAGATTTTCGATAGAAGAAGGTTTGCCTCGTTCAGGAGTATATGATATTTATGAAGATACCAATGGTTTTTTGTGGATAGCAACAGAAGGAGGTGGTTTATCCGTTTTTGATGGAAAAACTTTTCACTCTTATACTACAGAGCAAGGATTGATTTCAAATACAGTTCGTTGTATTTATGAAGATAATAGTGGTTTGTTCTGGTTGGGTACAGACAAGGGTATTTCTTGTTTTGATGGACATAAATTCATCAATTTTAATGAAAAACAAGGACTTCCAAAAAAACAAATACGTGATATTCAAGAAGATAAGGAAGGCAACTTATTTTTTGCAACCTTAGGAGGTGGACTATGTAAGCTCAAAGAACAAATCACAGATTCGTCCTCCTGTTTTGATTATATAACCACAAAAAATGGGCTACTCAATGATAAAGTAAGGTGTTTGTTACTAGACTCCAAGGGTGGCTTATGGATTGGTACTGATGGAGGTGCCAGTAAAATGAATGGAAAACTCTTTCAACATTATACCACAGAACAAGGACTGGCAAGCAATAAGATCTTAACTATTTTTCAAGACAAAAGTCATAATATTTGGTTTGGAACAAAAGGAGGAGCCTCAGAACTAAAAGGAAATCAAATCATTACATACACAAAAGAAGATGGACTAATTGCCAATCGTATCAAGGCAATTTCACAGGACTATATTGGGAATATTTGGTTTGGGACAAAAGATGGTGCTTCCTATTTTAATGGAACAAAATTCAAGAATATTAGTGAAAAAAATGGCTTGAGTAATAACCGTATTAGAATCATCAAAAGGGATCGAAGTCATAACTTATGGTTTGGAACTTATTTTGGTGGTGTAAACAAGTACATGGGAGAAACTTTTATCAATTATACTACTCATGATGGTTTAGCAAATAACCAAGTATATGCCATTACTGGGCAATTCAATAACCTGATTGTAGGTACTTTTGAAAAAGCAAAACAATTCAAAGCTTCTTTTGCCAACTCATTAATTGCTCATGACATTCCTGCATTGGAGAATATCCACTCCAAAATCAATACTTTGCAGTATGACCCTATGATGAACTTATGGATAGGAACAAATGATGGTGTTCATATTTTTAATCAAGAAAAAGAACAAGCACGACTCATTCTGAAAAATGATTCTATTGGCTCAGAAGTATTCACTTTGTATCAAGATGATGACTTTGTATTAGCAGGTACAGACCAAGGAATTTATAAAATACATTATGATTTCATATCCAAAAAAATCAGTGCTGAACCATTTTTTGTAGAAGCAAATACTCATTATGAAATCAATAGCATTCAGAAAAAAGATGATGGGCACTATTTTGTGGCAACTCAGCAAAATGGGTTATTAGAAATAGATAATAATGGAAAATTTGTAAAGTCAATACTTGAACCAAAAATTCTTACCATCAACAGTGTGATCAAAGACCATTTTGGAAGGTATTGGTGTGCCTCTGAAGATCATGGAGTAATATGCATTGACTCATTAAATAATTATAATATCTATAATGAAAAAAATGGCTTACACTCTCACTATGCTCACCTACTAATTTTTGATAATCATGATGACCTGTGGGTTGGATATGAAAATGGTGTAGACAAAATACAATTCGACACAAATGGAGAACTAACAGATATTTATCATTTTGGAAAAGATGAAGGTTTTGTAGGAATAGAAACTAATAAAAATGCTGTTTACAAAGACTTTGTAGGACGTATTTGGTTTGGTACTATCAAAGGAGCTATTTGTTATAATCCTCACGCAGAACGCATCAATAACACTCCTCCTATCACTCATATTTTAGACGCCAATTTCTCAAGTAGAGACTCAACCATAGAATTTCATAAATTCCATTACAATCGTAAGGAGTTCAATACTATGGATGAAAAAAGCATGGTATTCCCACATGATTTCAATGATGTAAGTTTTATGATAAAAGGAATCAACTTATCAATTCCTCACAAAGTAAAATATCAATGGAAACTAGACGGATATGATGAAGATTGGGTAGAACCAAGCTTTCAAGAAGTGATTACTTATACCAACTTGCCTTATGGAAAATATAAGTTATTGGTAAAGGCTTGTAATGAAAATGAAGTATGGAATAAGAAGCCAGAAGTTTTATCATTTGAAATTACTTCTCCTTTTTGGATGAAAAACTGGTTTTATTTATTGGTAGTTGCCTTTGTATTTGGGCTTTCCCAAATAGGTTATCAATGGAGAATGCGTTCTCTAGCAGAAGCGAAAAAGGCATTGGAAGACCAAGTGAAAGTTCGTACACAAGAGCTAGAAGTCAAAACGATTGAAATTCAGAGTAAGCACAAAGAGCTTGAGATTAAAAATCAATCCATTACAGATAGTATAAACTATGCTAAGAGAATTCAGCAGGCAGTAATGTCTCCAAAGCACCAACATAAATTCTCGATCCAAGAAGATGTATTTATCTTGTATAAGCCTCGTGATATTGTAAGTGGAGATTTTTATTGGTTTGCAGAGCATGAAAGCAAAACTTATGTTGTGGCTGCTGATTGTACAGGACATGGTGTACCTGGAGCCTTTATGAGTATGTTAGGAATTACATTCTTTAATCAACTCGTAAATGAGGAAGGAATCACAAATGCTGGTGAAATTTTGGATAAACTACGTTGTAAAATTGTAGCTTCTCTAAATACTTCTGATGAGCAAAGTCAAGCAGATGGTATGGATCTATCTTTATTAATATTTGATTTTAACACCAATACTGTTCAATATTCTGGGGCAAACAACCCACTGTTATATATCAAAAACAAGGAGTTGCAGAAAATCAAAGCAGATAAAATGCCTATTGGTATTTCTGATTACATGGAGAAATCATTTACAACTCATACCCTTTCTTTTGAAAAAGGAGATTCGTTCTACATTTTCTCTGATGGTTATCCAGATCAATTTGGTGGAGAACTTGGCAAAAAGTACTTGATTAAGAGGTTTAAAGAAACATTACTTGATATTCATGAAAAGCCAATAGCTCAACAAAAAAATATTTTAGATAATACTATCGAAGACTGGAGAGGTGACAATTTCCAAGTGGATGATATTTTGGTCATAGGTATAAGAGTTTAAACAAAAAGGGGGTGTTTTGATTATTTTTAAATCATAATATCCCTTTTTTATTGAATCAATTGCTTGATATTTAGAATCTTCAAAATCACATAGAAGTTAAAGAAATTTCAACAAAATGAACTACATATACTCAGCTGCTTGGTGTATTGTCATAGAAGTGATTTAAAGTTTTAAGTATTTTTTTGAATTTTTCTTATCCAGATCTTAATAGCAAAGAGAGTTATCCAAGTGTTCCAAAAGTCTTTGTCTAATAAGTAAACTTCTCTCACTATCCATCCATACATTTGTTGGACTTGCTACCTTAGACGTGACATTAAGTTAAGCTAAAAATGTTTAACTTAAAAGAATGAAGAAAATGCGAAAGAAGTATGATAAGGATTTCAAGTTAATGATGATGAAATTATTGGAATCGGGTCAAAAAGCCTCTAAGTTGTCAGAAGAATATGATGTTAATGTTCAAATGATTTATCGTTGGAAAAGGGAATACAAAAACACAAATCGTCCAGCTTTTACAGGAAATGGAAATATTGCACTAACACCTGAACAAGAAGAAATAGCTCGTTTAAAAAAAGAGTTGAAAGAGGCTCAAATGGAACGTGACATCTTAAAAAAGGCAGTAAGCATC
The DNA here is from genome assembly GCA_024232295.1 of Cytophagales bacterium. GTDB lineage: Bacteria > Bacteroidota > Bacteroidia > Cytophagales > JAAEPT01 > JAAEPT01. Next base: position 806 of record JAAEPT010000007.1, on the reverse strand, counting down.
TTCTCCAAGAACGACAAGAAATCTTCCTTTTAATTCAACAAAATAAAGGAAAATTTACTGTTGAGAAGATGTGTAAAGTATTTAAGGTGGGTAGAAATGCCTATTATCAGTGGTTAAACCAAAAATCAACACCTCAAAAAGAACGTAAGAAACTCATTTCTAAAGAAATAGAAAAAGTATGGCAAGAAAGCTTTAAAACTTATGGAAGTCCAAGAATTACGATGGCTTTAAGAAGAAAAGGTTTTCATGTTTCTCGAAAATATGTCGCTAAATTGATGAATGAGCAAGGAATTCAAAGTATTATTCGTCAAAAATATGTAGTGACTACTGATTCTAAACATGATTATTCAATTGCAGATAATAGACTCAACAGGATGTTTAAAGTCGAAGAATTAGGAAAGGTTTGGGTATCAGATATTACTTATGTAAAAGTTAAAAACGATTGGTGTTATTTGACAACTATCATTGATTTAGCTTCTCGAAAAGTCGTTGGATGGTCTTTAAGTGAGGATTTAACAACAGAAAATACAGTGATTAAAGCATGGAATCATGCCAAATCAAGACATTTTACTCAAAAGGAATTATTATTTCATTCAGATAGAGGAATACAATATGCTTCTACTCAGTTTAGAAATATACTTACTTTAAACAAATGTGTTCAACAGAGTATGAGTAGAAAAGGAAATTGTTGGGATAATGCTGTAGCTGAAAGTTTCTTTAAATCCATTAAAAATGAGTTTTTACGATTTCATAAATTCAACTCGTTTTGGGAAGCTAAAAGAGTCATATTTCAATATATTGAAGGT
>JAAEPT010000006.1 GCA_024232295.1 Cytophagales bacterium | reverse complement strand
TTCTTCTTCTAAGTTAGATCCTAAAAAAAGTGTAGAATACTATCAACAAAGATGGAAAATTGAACACTGTTTTAAGCATTTAAAAAGTAATGGTTTTGCCTTACAAGAAATCAATTTACAGGAGGAAAATAAATCACAACTGATGATGGCTATTATTGTCTTTTCTTATGCTCTTTCTATAAATCAAGGACTTAAGCAATATCAACATATTTCTTGCAAGAAATATAAAAATAGAACTAGATATAAAATCGTGTCAGTCTTTAGGAAAGGATTACAAGAGATCAATCAAGTTTGCCATATACGATAATAAAAATAGAGCCAACCTAACAAAAGATTGGCTCTACAAAAATATAATTTATTGGAAGGCTTAAGCTTCTCCTTCCTTCATTTTTTCTGCATTATCAGCAATACGCAATGCATCAATAAAATCTTCAATTTCACCATCTACAACCTTATCCAAGTTATAAACTGTTTTGTTGATACGATGATCTGTCACACGGCTTTGAGGCCAGTTATATGTTCTAATCTTATCAGAACGATCACCACTACCTACTAATGACTTACGATGAGCACTAATCTCACTTTCTTGCTTTCTTACCTCTACTTCATACAAACGAGAACGTAAAACCTTCAAAGCTTTATCATAGTTAGCATGCTGAGAACGTCCATCTTGACATTCAACAACTGTATTGGTTGGTAAGTGAGTCAAACGAACAGCAGATTCCGTTTTGTTAACGTGCTGACCACCCGCTCCTGAAGCACGATAAGTATCTTTTTTGATATCCTTCATATTCAATTCGAAGTCTACCTCTTCTGCTTCTGGCAATACTGCTACACTGGCTGCTGATGTATGTACACGACCTTGAGATTCTGTAGCAGGTACACGTTGTACACGATGTACTCCAGATTCAAACTTTAATTTACCATATACTTCGTCACCTTCAATGCTCGCCACAATCTTATTGTATCCACCAGCACTACCTTCTACAAATTCAGTAATTGATAGCCTCAACCCTTGCTTGTCGCAGTAACGTTGGTACATACGTAATAAATCTCCTGCAAACAAAGAAGATTCATCTCCTCCTGCACCTGCACGAATTTCTAAAATCACATTCTTTTCATCATTAGGGTCTTTTGGAATCAAAGCTTCTTTCAAGTCTTCCTCCAATTTCTCCAATTCTTCTGTTAGTTCATCAATCTCCATTTTTGCCATTTCACGCATTTCTGGATCTTTTTCTGAAGATAACAAATCTTTTGCACCTTGTAGATTTGTAGTTGCTTTTGTATGTGCATCATACAAATTTACAATTACTTCAAGATCTTTATATTCTTTGCTTAATTTGGAGAAACGCTGCATATCTGCCACTGTTTCTGGCAATACAAGCAAATCGCCTACTTGCTCAAATCTTCGTTTAAGCTCTTCTAACTTTTCAGTATTCATATATTATGAAATTTATAATCAATTAATTTTTCCATCACAAAGCATCAACCCTTTATTCAGAAATAAGGGTTATCTCAAAAAATTACGCTAAAATTCGCTGAAATTAAGTACGCGTAAAGCTTTATGTGTTGGATTGCAGTGCATAGTTACAAAGGTAATGAAAATGTGTAAAAGTTGCAGAGCAAATAATTATCTTTGTTATGTATCTAAAAATAGAGACTTATGAAAATCAATAAACGTAAATTATTTCCTCTTTTGTTATTAGGAATGTTTGCTTGTGGAACATCTCCAAATGATATGGAAAGAAATCCTTTTTCTGAGGAAATGAATGCTCGAAAAATCAAAAAAATTGATCAAACAGATTTGATTACTTTCTCCAAAGAAAAAGGAGCAGAAATCAGTAAATTATTAACAAGTGGAAGTCCTCAAAAGAATGCATTATTAATGGATTCTTTACAAAAAAAAGGGGTAGTTGTTAAGTTTCTTGACTCTGTATCGGTAGTAGGTGCAAGTCCTTTAGAACAACAAATTATGGAAGCTTATTATGCAACTGATAAAGCAAATTTGAGTGATAATGTACAGGAAGTAAGCAAAGGGGCGTTCATCTTATATAACTATCCTGTATATGGTGATAGTTCTTTATCAGGAATGTATAGTATTTTGTTCAAAAAAGACTTTTTGATGAAACATTTGAATGCTAAAGGAAAATTCTAATCAATGGATTCATTAAGTCAAATTGTGCTTGGAGCATCTGTAGCAGAAGCAGTAGCTGGAAAAAAACTAGGAAACAAAGCTATTCTTTGGGGTGCAATTGCAGGTACAATTCCAGATTTAGATTTTTTAACAGGGCGATTTTTGAGTGTTACTCAACAAATCGCCTTTCATCGTAGCATCACACATTCAATTTTATTTTCTATTCTTGGTGCTTTACTTTTTGCTTTCCTACTTAGAAAATTTCTCAAGAAAAGTGAAATGACCTTTTTGAATTGGTTCAACCTATTCTTTTTGGGATTTCTCACTCATAGTTTATTAGATTGTTTTACAACATGGGGAACACAACTCTTTTATCCTCTTCCCTATCGTGTAGCGATCAAAAGTATTTTTGTCATTGATCCTTTATACACATTACCTTTTCTTATTTGTGTACTTGTGGCAATGTTCTTTCATCAAAATAATCCTAAAAGAAGTAAGTGGAATTACATTGGGTTGGTAATTAGCACATTGTACTTATGCCTTACTTTGGTGAATAAATGGAACATTGAACAAACATTTTCAAAAGCTTTCCAAAAACAAATAGGGGCTTTTCAGAATATTCAAACTCGCCCTATGGCTCTCAATAATATTCTTTGGACTGCCAATATTGAAGTAGAAAAAGGATATTATTTAGGATACTACTCTCTTTTGGATACAAGTGATCGTATTTCTTTCTTTTTCATTCCTAAAAACCATGAGTTATTAAAAGAGATAAAACAGGATAAAGAAGTACAAGCATTGATAAAAATCTCTGAAGGGTTTTATACAATACAAAAAAATGAACAAGGTCTTATCTTTAATGATTTACGTTTTGGACAATTATTAGGCTGGCAAAATGGTACAGGAGATTTTACTTTTTCCTATCAATTAATTGTACATCCTAATCATGTGGAAGTTCAGGAACGAAAGAAGAAAAAACGAGATGGGAAAGAACTACTAAGGCAAATTTGGGAAAGAATGCAAGGGCAATAATTATAAGGTTTTGCTTCTACTTATTTGAAATCGTTTTAAATGAAATTTGTTTGGTTCTAAATTTCACATAAAATGATAAAATCCTTAAATTTAGACACAATAAGTTCGGTAAGTCATACATATAAATAAGTTTTAGATGGAAAGATATGATGTTTGTATCATAGGTGCGGGGCCTTCTGGATATGCTGCTGCTATGCGTGCATTAGACTTTGGGAAAAAAGTCCTACTCATTGAAAAAGAGAAAGTTGGAGGTGCTGGTTTATACAACGGTGCTTTATCATCTAAGACACTTTGGGAACTGTCTAAGGATGTGTCTCATGCTCGTCAACGTATTAAGAAATACTCAAGTAATTCTAGTTTTGACCTAGACTACCAAAATATCAAAAAAGAACTAGCATCTGCTGTTTCTGAAAGAAAATATCAATTAGAATCTCACTTAGAGGGACTAAAAGAAGGTGGTTATGGTGATTTGTTCTTTTTCAAAAAAGGAACAGCAAAACTAGTTACAAAACACCAAATAGAAATCACTAACTCTGATGGTACAGAGGTAATTGAGTCCGAAAATATCATCATTGCCACAGGAAGTACTCCTCGTAAAATCCCTAGCATTCCAATTGACGAGAAAGTAATTGTGACTAGTGACTCCGTTCACCACTTTGACGAATTACCAAAAAGTATGGTAATTCTAGGAGCAGGAGTTATTGGTTGTGAATATGCTACTATCTTCTCAAACTTTGGACAAACCAAAGTACATATTATTGATAAATCAAATCACATTCTTCCTTTTGAAGATGAAGATGTTTCTCATGTTATTGAGAAAAACTTTGAAGAAGAGAATGGCATTCTGATACATAGAAATTCTCGCTTAGAGAGAATGGAAATCAAAGACGGACAAGTTGAATATGAATTATCATATCAAGATGGAAGTACAGAGATCTTCCATGTGGAGAAAGCATTAATTGCAATTGGACGTGTGCCAAATACAAGAGGTTTAGGTTTAGAAGAAGTTGGTTGTGAATTCAACGAAAGAGGTATTTTGGTTGCTGATGATACACAAACAACTGTTGACAATATTTATGCAATCGGAGATGTAACAGCTGATATTGCACTTGTAAATGTAGGAGAGCTAGAAGGTCGTCATGCCATCAAAAAGATGTTTGGTATGGCTACAGAAAGACTTTCTTATGATAATATTTCTTCCATTATGTTCTTGAAGCCACTAGTAGCTAGTGTGGGAATGAATGAAAAGCAATGCCGTGAAAAGGGAATTTGTTATCGTGTAGTAAGTATTGACTATGCAGCAATTCCTAGAGCAATTGCTATGCGTAACCCTCCTGGATTCTTTAAAATCATTGTAACAAATGATGATGAAATGAAAGTTTTAGGAATGCGTGCATTAGGAGTTCATGCTTCAAGTGCCATTCAAGCAGTTGCCTTATTAATTTCAACAGGACAAGGGATTGAAGAATTATCAGAGTTGATTCACCCTCACCCTTCATTGATTGAAGGTATTCAAGAGTGTGTAAGAATGTTGTTAGGAAAATCAATCTTTAAACCTCATGTATTCAAAAAAGTGATGAAATACAAAGGGTATATGAATGATGGAGAATACTTAGACTTATACCAAGTTGTGGATAAGTGCTAAGAAAAAAATATAATTCATTTATGAAAAGAGGCTATTTCAAATCTACTGGAATAGCCTCTTTTCATTTTAGAACTTTCTTACAGCTCTTACTTTATACAAATCTGACTTTGATCTTGAAGCTTGTATATCATAACCAACTAAAGCCTTATCAAGACTTCCCTCAGTTGAACTCCAATAATAACCGGAAAGCTCTGTTCCATATATTGCTAAAGCTTGGTTTACTCTATTTTTATTAATTGATAATGTAACTAATAACCATTGAGAAGGTAAAAACCAATCTTCATAACCAGCATATATTTTATTTTCTACATCAATATCATTTTCATAATCATAACATAGTTTTGCTGCAAAAGGAACACTTTGTTGATTGGAAGTCGTTTGTTCAGAAGCCATAATCAATAATGTATTAGCTGCACTTGGTGACAAGCCCGCTCCTAAAATTGTAAATGGGTTATATCTAGCTGGTGCTCCACCATAGTATGAATTTCCATAATCCCTTGCCATTGTTTGAATATGTGTACCAGAATCCCATGCCACACCATCACTTAGATCTTCCAAAGAAATCACATAACCATGTTGTCCACTAGAATCAACATAAAAAACAATTCCTCCTTCTTTATAATCACCAATTTGAACAGGTTCTGGAGTTTGTGCTTCGAGAGTAGCCACCTTATTTTCTAACTCCTTTAACTTTGTTTCTAAACTTGCTAATTTCTCATCCAAACCAGTTACACTATTTGCATGCAAAGCATAAGGAACCGCAGAAAATTGAGTTACCCCCATTACAGTATAAGCTCCTGTATTAGCAATATCTAATTCTGTTCTAAGAAAATGGGCATTATCACCCCATTCTACTGTTGAAAAATCAGTAGTAGATGTTCCTTGTCCTATCACTAAATTTACAATTCCATTTTGGTCAGAAGTCACTTGATGAGTTTCTATATAAACAGGACTCCCAGTAGCACTTCCACTTAAAATTGATAGGCGAAAATTCACTTCTTCATTTTTTAAGATAATATCATTATCTCTTACAACTGCCTGAAGGTTAATTCCATTAGTTATTTGTCCAAAGGAAACTGAACAAACAATAAAAGTTAACAATAGATAGATATACTTATTAATCACCATTACTTATAATTTTATAAATTTTTCTAAAACAATATTTTCACTCCCAATCAATCGAATAGTATATACACCTTGAGGTAAATGTTGAACATTTATCTCTGTGATAGTTGTTGAGGCTTGTTCACTATAAAGTATTGCCCCTTTACTATCCAAAATCTCGTATGTATTGAATTGAGTATTTTGTAATTGGATATTAAGTATTTCAATTACAGGATTAGGAAATATCTCTACGCCTTCCTTTTGACTAGGATCACTAGACAAAATTGGCTTTGTAGAAAACGTTTGTATAAAACCTTGATTCACTACTTGGTCACTTGTAGTATAAGAAGCATTTATAACTCCTCCTACTGAAAAGCTCATTTGTACATTATTTGTACTTCCTGAACCTCCAAGGGAATTAAATGTGTATTGTTCTTGAGAAAATCCAATAAAAGTGGAAAAGAGCAAAACACCTAAAACACAGTTTCTTAATGTCATATTATTACTCATAAAAGTTTAAAGACTACAAAGAAACAAGATTTTATTTTCAAAAAAAGCAAATATCATAACTTTATCTCGCTGTAAATCAACAGCAAAAAATTAATGGGAAAAATTGGTAAATGATTGGGAAATCCACACTAACTAACTTATTTACTCATCACCTATCTTTATGATTATTAAAATATTAATAAGATGAATACTACCAGATTAAAAATAACTAATAGATATGGCACAGACTTATCTGTGACCGTTGACTTTCCAAGTAATCAAAAAGCTTATCATATTGCTATTTTTTCACATTGCTTTACTTGTCATAGTAATATTAATGCTGTACGAAATATTAATAGAGCATTGAATAAAAATGGAATTGCAGTTGTTCGTTTTGACTTTACAGGCTTAGGAAGAAGTAGTGGTAATTTTAGTGATAGTCATTTTGAAGCCAATGTGGAAGACTTATTGGATGTTCATGAACACATTACAAAAGAATACTTTGCTCCTGAATTAATCATAGGGCATTCTCTTGGTGGTTCAGCTGCTATTGTAGCTGCTTCTTTGCTCCCTAATATTAAAGCAGTGAGTACAATTGGTTCTCCGTCAGATGTTGAACATACTACCAAACATTTTCGTGATCAATTAGAAGAGCTAGAAGAAACAGGAAAGACATCTGTACAAATTGGAGGACGTAATTTTGTGATTGATCAAGGTTTTGTAGATGGTTTTAAGAAGCATAAACTTCCTGAGATTATCAAAAGTCTTCATAAACCCATTCTGATTTTCCATTCTCCTGTAGATGAAACTGTATCCATTGATAATGCACAAGAAATTTATCAAAATGCTATGCATCCAAAAAGTTTTATTTCTTTGGATAAAGCAGACCATTTACTTACAAATAGAGAGGACAGCTTATATGTTGGTGAAGTAATTTCTTCTTGGGCAATCAAGTACTTACCAAAAGTAGAAAAAGAAAGACTAGATCCTGACAAACATGAGTTAGTGGCACATCTAAATGCACAAGAAAGTAAATTTACCACTACCATCAATACTGATAATCATGGATTAACTGCTGATGAACCGACATCATTGGGTGGAAACAACTACGGGATGGCTCCTTATGAACTAGTGACAGCAGGACTGGCAAGTTGTACTGTGATGACTGTAAATATGTATGCTCAACGAAAAGAATGGGACTTGGAAGAAGTAATGGTATATATGAGTCACTCCAAAGAAAAACGAGAAGGTGAAGTTGTGGATATTTTCAAAAAAGAACTAGTATTCAAAGGAAATCTTGATCAGCAACAACGAAATCGATTAGTAGAGATTGCAGCAAAATGTCCTGTGCACAAAACTCTTTCTAAGGGTTCACTAATTGAAACTGTTGAAAGAGATTAGAAAGTATTCAAAAAAAGAAAATCCCTTGATTGTTCATTCAGTCAAGGGATTTTTTGTTTTACTTCAATTCTGATGTAAAGTGGAATTGAATATCTGGAAATTTATCTTGTGCCATACTAATCGAATATGGGGAATCGGCTAAGAATACATCTCGACCGTCTTTATCCTTTGCCATATTTCTTTGCTTACGGTATTTGAAGTCTTCCAATTGTTCTTCATTATCACTCGTTATCCAACAAGCTTTGTGCATTGTCATTGGCTCCCAGCGACATTTTGCACCATACTCATGTTCTAAACGATATTGAATTACCTCAAACTGTAGTTGTCCTACTGTTCCAATTACTTTGCGATTTGTATATTCAATAGTAAATAACTGAGCCACTCCTTCATCCATCAATTGATCAATTCCTTTGTTCAATTGTTTTGTTTTCATTGGGTCGGCATTCTCAATATATTTGAAAATCTCTGGAGAAAAACTTGGTAACCCTTGAAAGTTCACACTTTCACCTTGTGTTAATGTATCCCCAATTTTAAAGTTACCAGAATCATGCAAACCAATAATATCACCTGGATAAGCTTCTTCTACTACCGACTTTTTATCTGCCATAAAAGCAGTTGGACTAGAAAACTTCAATTGTTTCCCTAATCTCATGTGTTTATAATTGGTATTTCTTTTAAAGATTCCCGAACAGATTTTTACAAAGGCAAGTCTGTTTCTATGATTAGGATCCATATTAGCGTGAATCTTAAATACAAAACCACTAAATTTATCTTCAAATGGATCAATTACACGCTCTTCTGCTTCTTTTGGTAATGGATATGGAGCAATATCAATAAAAGTATCTAATAGCTCTTGAACACCAAAGTTATACAATGCTGAACCAAAGAATACAGGACAAATATCTCCATTTAAATATTCTTCAATATTAAACTCTGGACAAGCACCTTGCACAAGCTCTAATTCTTCACGCAATGTATCAGCAGCATCTTCTCCTACATTGGCATCAAATTCATCACTGTAAATATCTACAGATTCACCATCAGAGATTGTTTGCTTAGAAGATTCAAATAAGTTGAATTTCTTATTGTACATATTGTAAACTCCTTGCAAACGCTTACCCATACCTACAGGCCAACTCAAAGGAGAAACAGTGACCCCCAATTTTTGCTCAATTTCATCTAATAAATCAAAAGCATCTTTTCCTTCACGATCCAACTTGTTGATAAAAATAATCATGGGCGTTTTTCGCATACGACAAACTTTTACCAATTTTTCAGTTTGAATCTCCACACCTTTTGCAACGTCTACCACCACAATGGCACTATCTACAGCAGTTAGTGTTCTAAAAGTATCTTCTTGGAAGTCTTGGTGACCTGGGGTATCCAAAATATTAATTTTCTTACCCTTATATTCAAATCCCATTACAGAGGTAGCCACTGATATCCCTCTCTGACGCTCAATTTCCATAAAGTCAGAAGTAGCACTCTTCTTAATCTTATTATTTTTAACAGCACCTGCTACCTGAATTGCTCCTCCAAACAACAATAACTTCTCTGTAAGAGTTGTCTTTCCTGCATCTGGGTGACTCACAATACCAAAGGTTCTCCTTCTCTTTATTTCTTCCTGTACGCTCATGAGATATATAAAATATTCTTATCTTGTTTCTAAAACTATATAAGCTACAAAAATACAATGTTTTCTGATTTTTTTGATGTTTTATTTCCCAAGTGTTGTATCTCTTGTCAAGATGCTTTGACTCATCATGAAAATATAATTTGTGAAGTCTGTTTGTTTGAACTACCAAAATATCAAACACATATACACCCTTACAAACCTTTAGAAGAACGATTTTATGGTCGTGTACCAATCAAAAATGTATGGGCTTACCTACTTTTCAGAAAAGATAATAAGGTGGAAAACTTACTGTATACTTTTAAATACAAGCAAAACAAGGAACTTGGGGAAATGCTAATGAAACAATTTGCCCACCTACTAAAACCCAATATTGAAGGAAATGAATTATTAATCCCTATACCTATCCATGAAGAAAAAAGAAAGAAAAGAGGGTATAACCAAAGTGAAATATTAGCTGAAGCCTTGCAAGATGTTCTTAATATCTCCTATTGCCCTAACACATTAATTAAAACAGAAAATACAACTAGTCAAACAAAGAAAACGCTCATTGATAGATGGTTGAATCAACAAAATATTTATGAGATCGTAGATCCAGGAAAAGTAAAAGGCAAACACATTATTTTGGTAGATGATGTGCTTACTACTGGGGCAACTTTAGAAGCTTGTGCTGAGTTATTATTGAAAAACGAAGCTTCAGAAGTTAGTGTATTAGTATTAGCAGCTAGAGAATAAAAAAGCCATGACTTAAAAAAATCATGACTCTTATAAATAGGGTATGTTATATTTTATACAATAAATTCTTTGTGTAAACTTACATCAAAGCTTTCTACCAAAGCAGGACGAACATTATCAAAATAGTCTGTAATATAAGGCATTGCACAGTGCTCATCAAATGTTTTTTGATTTGACCATTTTTCAATAAAAGTAATTCTACGAGGTTCTTCTATTGCTTGGTTCAACTCATAACGAATACAACCCTCTTCTTTGTGAGTTGCTTCAATCAATGAATATAAAGCTTCAATTAACTCATTTTCTTTTCCTTCTTTGGCAAGAAAACTAGCAATACATACTAGTTCACTTTCTACTTGCTTAATATTTGCCATTTTTATAATTGCCTTTTTATTGTTTTTGTCTCTTATCTTTCATCCCACTCATGATGTTGATGGCTTCTTTTACAGCAACATCTTTGCGAATACTCTTATACCATTGCTGAATAGAAGCATTTTGTGTTGTATCATTTGCAACAACCGCATCTTGTGGCAATGGTGTTAATACCAAGCTTTCAATCACTTCTTTATTGATTACTTCATATTTTTTATTTGTCTTCTTCATTTCTGCTCTCTCTTTTTCCATTCCCTCAACAGTCAATACTACTTCAGTATCTTCTTGACGGTTTTTCAAAACATTAGCATACTCCTCAATCAACTGGAATGTTTCATTGTTTACTACACGCTTTTCACTTGCTTTTTTAAGCTCTTCCAAGTTTTCAATGTAACCATTGCGTTCTTGGTAACCAAGAGCTCTATTTACAGTAGTAGATGGTAAAGCATTTGAATAAGTACCTTCTCTATTTGCAGCATAATTTCCTACAGTAGGAATAATAATATCTGGTGTCACCCCTACTTTTTGAGTAGTTGTCCCATCAATTCTATAAAATGTAGCATTTGTAAATTTCAAAGCACCCAATGGACGATAAATTTTAGCTTCATCAGGAGCCATTTTGTCTAATTCTGCAATTGTTTGTACAGTACCCTTTCCATATGTTGGTACTCCTACTACAATTCCTCTTTTATAATCTTGGATAGCTGCTGCTAGAATTTCAGAAGCAGAAGCACTTTCTTCAGAAACCATAATCATCAAAGGACCATCATATAATGTTTCTCCTTTATCATCATCATTATAAGGAATTGTTCTTGCTCCTCTACTTTTTGATTGTACAATAGGACCTTTATCCACAAATAAACCTCCAATTTCAACTACATCTTGTAAAGAACCTCCACCATTAAATCTTAAATCGATGATTACTCCATCAACTCCTTCTGCATTCATCTTATTCAGTTCTTTTCTCATATCAGTAGCACATCTTCTACCTCCTCTTCGAGAAAAATCTGCATAGAACTGTGGAAGGTTAATGAAACCAATTTTCTTATTATTCTCTTTATCTTCAATGATTACAGATTTAGCATAAGATTCCTCAATCTCTACAACATCTCTTATAATTGGAATAATCACTTCTTCACCAGAACTTTTTTTATGAACAGTCAATCTAACTTCTGTTCCTTTTTTTCCTCTAATCAACTGTACAGCTTCGTCCAATGGCATATCTGTTACATCAACAGGAATCTCTGAGCCTTGAGCCACTTTCAAAATCAAATCTCCTGCCTTTAGATCTCCTTGCTTCCAAGAAGCACTACCAGGTACAATTCTTACTACAGAAATTAACCCATCTTCATTTGGCTGAAGTGTTGCACCAATTCCCTCCAAACGACCAGATATTTGAATATTAAAATTTTCTTGATCTTTTGGTGGAAAATAAACAGTATGAGGATCATAAGTATTTACAATAGAGTTATAGAAAGCTCTAAGAGCATATTTATCTCCCTTTTGTTTATTGCGGTGATAACGATTTTTGTAAGTCTTTAATAGTTTTTTTCGAGCATTTTGCTCTAATACTTTCCAAGATTTTAAAGTCACAGTATCATTTTTTGTATGAGCTTCTTCTTGTAATCTTTTAGCAGATGTTGCCATACTCAATACTTGATACTTTAAGAGCTTTCTCCAACGATTTTTTAATTCTTTTTTATTTTTAGCATATAGAATTTTCTTCGAATCAGTTTCTAGTACCTCCTCCTTAGAAAAGTTGAAAGGCTTGGATAAAAACTTCTCTGTATATTTTTCTTGCTCTTCTGTTCTCTTTCTATACAGTTCGTAAGCTACATTAAATAAATCAAGAGATACTAGCTTCACTAAGTCATCAACCTTTGTTTCATAAACTTTCAATTGGTCAATATCTTCTTGAATAAAAAGAACTTTGCCATTATCTAAGTAGGTTAAAAATTTATCAAAAGCCTTCTTAGAATACTCATCATTCATTTCTTCTGGGTCATAGTGAAAGTTCTGAAGAGCACCATTCAAAATCCCTAGAACCCATCTATTCTTATCATCTAATGATTGCTCATTACTTGTTAGACTTTTAGGGCTTAATGCCAGTATACCCACACCCACCAACAAAACAGCGAGTACATAACCTATTTTTTTCAAATTCATCTACTTAATTTTTTATCCTCTGGTAAATACCCAATCATTTCCTTTAGACAGCTCTTCATTATATATGTAGCCATCTATCTCTGCTACCTTTAGCTCATCTGTATTTGTAATGTCATTTTGCAATAAATAACGAGTCATACTCCCTCTCGCTTTTTTCGCATACATCATGATAACTTTGTATGAACCATTTTTTTCATCTTTAAAAGTCGGAGTAATTAAATCACCAATTAGTTGTTTTGGTTTTACTGACTTAAAATACTCTGTGGAAGCTAAGTTAATTAGTACTTTCTCTTCTTCTAACAATTCATTAATTGCATTAGTTAACTTATCTCCCCAAAATTCATATAAGTTTTTGCAGTTCTCGGAAGTAGCAAACTTTGTACCCATTTCCAAGCGATAAGGCTGCATTAAATCTAATGGCTTTAATAAACCATATAAACCTGATAAAATACGTAATTCTTTTTGAGCTTTTTGAAGTTCATCTTCATTTAAACTGTAAGCATCTAATCCTGTATAAACTTCTCCATTAAAAGCAAAAAGTGCCTGTCTTGCATTATTTGTATTGAAAGGTAATGACCACTCTTTGTTACGTTCAACGTTTAAATCTGCTAATTTAGGGCTAAGCTTCATCAATTTTTCCAAATCTTCTGCTTTTAGCATTTTTAACTGATTCATCAAGGTTGAAGATTCTTCTAAAAAATCAGGTTGGGAAAAAGAACTAGTTGTAATTGTTTTCTCATAGTCTAACTTCTTAGCAGGAGAAATAATTGTTAGCATAGTATTTTATATTTTTCTACAAAACGTCTTAACAAAAAGACACTTCCAATAATTCAGAAGTGTCTCTTTTATTTGATTTTTATGATTATCTAAGTAATTGATAACTCTGAAGAGCCTTCATATAGATGGTGGCCTCTTTCTTATGTCCATATTTCATCAATGCACGACCAACAGTTTGAAGAACATAACTTTTTCTATTGATCATACTTCTATCTGCTGTTGGTGTATCCAATGTATATTCAATCATTTCAATTGCTCTATCTCCCATTAGTTTAGCTAGTTCAAGAGCTTTTTGGTCTTGTTCTAAAGCAAATAATAAGTCAACATATTGAGCTGTATATTCTCCATAAGGGAATACATAATCTGGCAATACTCTCAATGAATGTTCGATAACAGCTCTAGCCTTTTCTTTCTTCCCTTCATTCATCAATTGACCAGCTAAAACATAGTATTGGAATCTTGCATTAAATACAAATCGCTTATAGTTCTCATCATAGAAAACCTCTGCATTATCCATTTCTCTCCATTGGAACTTGTTCATCAAGTTATCATACATTTTATCTGTATTGATCTCTCCATTCGAGTCTCCATGATTTGCAGGCAATAAGCGATAAGCTAATCCTTCTAATACCATATGATCTTTCAAGTTCAAATAATTAGAAGGCCCTAAAGTTGTAGAGAAATAAATTGGACGTTTCCAGCCACTCTTACTAATGTTAGTGATCATGTCTAACATGATTAAGTCCTTTTTCTCTAGGTGTTTTTTCTTAATATTCCACTCTAACTTATTACGAACAAATTTCTTGTATTTATCTGGAACTACACTTCTTGCAACATTCTCATCAATTGGTAATACAAGTAGCTTACTAGGGAAAATATTAATGTATTGTTGGAATCTATCTCCGCCAATTGCATAACGAATTTGCTTGCTCCCTTTCTTAACTGCTTTGATGTAATTATCTAAGCGAAGAGGTCTATCTTTCCCTCCACTTCTAGACATATAATACAAGACATCATTTGTTCCTTGAATATAGTTCTTATTATCTAGACTAATTGGTAATGCCTCAGAATCATAATACTTTTTCTTCATTTGGTCAATGTACCAATCTGTATTCAATAAACTCAAGTTACACACACGAACATCTGTACGATATCCTTCCACTTCCTGCACATACCATAAAGGGAATGTATCATTATCACCTCCTGTAAATAAGATGGCATTCTTTTCACAAGAATCTAATAAATTTTTAGCAGAATCAACTGAATGATAACGGTTAGAACGATCATGGTCATCCCAGCCTTGTGCAGCCATAATAGCAGGGATTCCCATCCCTAAAACTGTGGCTACAATTGCAACAACCTTTTTATTCTTAATAACTCTTAAAAGAATATCTCCTAAACCTAAAACTCCAAAACCTATCCAGAAACAATATGCATAGTATGACCCTGCATAAGCATAATCTCTTTCTCTCGGCTCAATCGGAGGAGCATTTAAGTATAGAATAATTGCAATTCCTGTGAAGAAGAAAAGCATTGCAACAATAGAAAATGTTTTCTTATCTGTATAAAATTGGAATAATAATCCAATCAATCCTAAAATGAAAGGCAAAGCATAAAAGTTATTTCTTGCAAAACTTTGTACTTCTCTAGGTAATTCTTCATTTGGAGTATCAAAAGGCATCATCACACCAGAGTCCTGAATATCTCCATCTCTACCAATAAAATTCCAGAAGAAATAACGCCAATACATTTTTCCCAATTGACGATCAATAAGATATTTAATGTTATCTGCTGAAGTGATCTCATCTGCCTCTGTTACACTTCCATTAGTGGCAGTACTATTCTGTTGAGCATTATACCATTCTCCATCTGTGTAACTTTTCAATAACTGTTCATATTCTCTCACATGATGTCCTTGGCGACTATGCATACGAGGAAATAATCTCAAGTCTTTTGAAAGGTATTTATTTTCTGTTTTGTAATCATAAATTACATATTTTCCATCTTCTCCTCTTGTATATAATGGATCTCCATCTACTTGTTCATCTGGACTTGCTGTAAAATAAGGTCCTAAAAATAATGGTCTATCGCCATATTGCTCACGCTTCAAATAAGAAACAAACTTCATTACTTCCTCTGGATTATTTTCATCAATTGGAGGATTGAAGTTTGAACGAATTAAGATAATTCCATAAGAAGAATATCCAATCAAGATAAATGTTAAACCTAATAAAGCTGTATTAAGAATACGATTATTAATTTTGATTGAGAAGATAATTGCTCCAATCAAAATAGAAATAAATAATACTGAGAAGAAAATAACACCAGAATTGAACTTGAATCCAAAGCTATTTACAAATAGTATTTCAAAAGCTCCTGCAATACTTGGTAATCCTGGAATAATCACAACTAGAATAATCCCTAAGATTAATGAAGAAACACCAAATGTTGCTATATAACCAATAGTACTTGGTTTGTATCTCTTAAAGTAAAAAATAAATCCTAATGCAGGAATTGCTACTAAGTTCAATAAATGAACTCCAATTGAAAGACCAACCATATAAGCAATCAAAATTAACCAACGATCGGACCCTTCTTCATCCGCGATTGATTCCCACTTAAGCATTGCCCAGACTACAAATGAAGTAAAAAATGCAGACATGGCATATACTTCTGCTTCTACAGCAGAAAACCAGAATGAATCAGAGAAAGTATAAGATAAACTTCCAACAACTCCTGCTCCCATAATTAAAATGGTTTGACCTAAATCATACCCTTCTTCTGTTGTTGGTTTTATTAGTTTTTTTGCAATCAAAGTAATTGACCAAAACAAAAATAGAATAGTAAATGAACTAGATAAAGCAGATACCATGTTAATCCAATAAGCCACTTGTGTTACATCTCCTGCAAATAATGAGAACATACGTCCAACCAATAAGAAAAATGGTGCACCAGGAGGGTGAGGTGTCATTAATTTGTAAGAAACAGCAATGAATTCTCCACAATCCCAAAAACTTGCAGTAGGTTCTAGTGTCAAAACATAAACAGTAGTAGCAATTGCAAATATTGCCCAACCTGTAATGTTGTTAATTAGTTTAAATGATTTCATGATTTAGAAAAATATCTTAATTCTAAGTATTAGACTTTTTGTAATCCATAAAGATATTTAATTTTCAATTACAAAAGATATATTCATTCTCTTTTTTTCGGTAATAAAGAAGAGAAACAAAAAAGCCTCACTCTGAATTAAACAGAGTGAGGCTTTCAATATTATTATTTAGTCTGGAAAATTATCCAACTAATTTATTTTCGATCAAATATTTTGCGATTTGAACAGCATTAGTCGCAGCTCCTTTTCTCAAGTTATCTGCTACATTCCACATATTTAATGTGTTATCTTGAGACTCATCTCTTCTTAAACGACCTACAAATACTTCATTTTTATTGTGAGCATATTTAGGCATTGGATAAACATTATTTGCAGGGTCGTCCTGTACAATTACGCCATCAGTATTCTCTAGAAGAGTTTTAACTTCAGCTAAATCAAAATCATTATGGAATTCAATGTTTACAGACTCAGAGTGACCACCCATTACAGGAAGACGAACAGTAGTTGCTGTCACCTTAATTGAATCATCTCCTAAAATTTTATTAGTCTCTTTGATCATCTTCATTTCCTCTTTAGTATATCCATTTTCTTGGAATACATCAATATGAGGTAATACATTCAAATCAATTTCATGTGGATAAGCCATTTCAACACCTTCAGTTCCTTCACGCTCAGCCATTAATTGATCTACAGCAGCCTTTCCTGTACCTGTTACAGACTGATAAGTAGAAACAACTACACGCTTAATTCCATATTTATCATGAAGAGGAGCTAATGGCAATACCATTTGAATTGTCGAACAGTTAGGGTTCGCAATAATTTTATCTTCTTTTGTTAATTCTTTTGCATTGATTTCAGGAACAACTAACTTTTTTGTAGGATCCATTCTCCAAGCAGAAGAGTTATCAATTACTACAGTACCAACTTCTGCAAATTTAGGTGCCCACTCCAAAGAAGTACCTCCTCCAGCAGAAAAAATAGCAATGTCTGGTGCTAGTTCTACAGCTTTTTCCATACTTACTACCTCATACTCTTTTCCTTCATAAGCAATTTTTTTACCTACTGAACGAGCTGAAGCTACTGGATATAACTCAGTAACAGGAATTTTAAACTCTGCAAGAACCTTCAACATTTGACCACCTACTAAACCAGTGGCACCAACTACTGCAATTTTCATGGATATATATTTATCGTGATTTTTAACTTTTCTTTAATTAATGGTAAAGTTACAAATTAATCAATCAATTTTAGAAATTGTTTCTTACTTTTATAGTGTTTACAAACTAAAATATTCATTTTAAGGTTATTTATATGTACTATCATTATGGAAGCTATGACAGAAAAAACACGCTACACAGACTCTGAATTGATAGAATTCGAGCAAATTATCTTAGAAAAGTTAGCAGTTGCTGAAGATGACTTACAGCAATACAAAGACTATATTTCTAATCGAACAAACAATAACAGAGGGTATTCTGAAGATGACAGTGCAGAACTAGAGGAAAGAGAAATGCTAACTCAGTTAGCTGCACGTCAAAGTAAACACATTGGATACCTAAAAAATGCTCTTATTCGCATAAAAAATGGAACTTATGGTGTTTGTTTTAAAACTGGAAAACTAATTTCCAAAGAACGATTAAAACTTGTTCCCCATACAACTTTATCTATTGAAGCTAAAAGACAGCAACAATAAACCTTCATTACTTTCTTTTTTCATACCTTTGTAAAATTAAGATTAACAAGTAGGTACTATGAAAAAAAGAAATAAAAACTATCAAAAAAATATTAAGCGAGGAGCTAAAAAGAGTAATACAAAATCTACTCAAGCACCTCGCTATGACTTTTCAAAACTACCTACTGAACTACAACCTAACAATCAACAAGAAGCTGTTAGGCTCAATAAATTCATTGCAAATGCAGGAGTTTGTTCTCGTAGAGAGGCCGATCAACTAATTGCAGATGGTCTAGTAACTGTAAATGGAAAAAAAGTTACTGAAATGGGAATGAAAGTATCAGCAAAAGATGATGTTCGATATAATGGTAAACGTCTTAATCCTGAAAAACTGGTTTATGTACTTTTAAACAAACCAAAAGATCATATCACAACAATGGATGATCCTTTTGAAAGAAAAACAGTTATGAATCTTGTGAAGACTGCTTGTACAGAACGAATCTTTCCTGTGGGACGTTTGGACAGAAATACAACAGGTCTACTCATCCTTACTAATGATGGTGATATGTCTGAAAGACTTTCACATCCTTCCAATAATATCAAAAAAGTATATGAAGTTCTACTAGACAAACCACTTACTCAAGAGGATTATGAGACTATTGGAGAAGGTTTTGAACTAGAAGACGGAGAGATTAAAGTAGATGCAATCGCTGTAGCTGAAAATGATGCTAGAGTTGTTGGTTTAGAAATCCATAGTGGAAAAAATAGAATCGTTCGTAGAATTTTCGAACATTTCAAATACGATGTTGTAAAACTTGATAGAACTTATTATGCAGGTATTACAAAAAAGAATCTACCAAGAGGGAAATGGCGTTTCTTAACAGAAAAAGAAGTAATTAGATTAAAAGGAATAGGAAACTCACGTAAACAACGTTCTTTAAACAAAAAATAAAACCTTGAAATTGTAGGTTTAAATAAAGGATTATCCAAACTGGGTAATCCTTTTTTGTTTTAATAAAATTTTAGGTTGTTATTGAAAATGTATGATAATTAAAAGATTGACAGTGAAAGTATTATCTTATA
>JAAEPT010000005.1 GCA_024232295.1 Cytophagales bacterium | reverse complement strand
CTGTATCGAGAGAAACAACTTCTAAACCTACTACTTTTGATGTATCTGTACATACTCCTTCTACTACAATGGCAAAAACTGAATCTTTGACTGCTACATCTGTTGGATAAGAATAAGTTAAACTGCTTGATAATAAAGTATCTTGTTCTTTGGACCACCACTCTACTGTGGTGTAATCATACTTTAATGCCAAATCATACGTATCATCCAAACAGATTGTAGTATCTAAGCCACTTTTAAATTGTGCTAAGGTACCACAAACATAAATATAAACAGGTTGTTGAAAGCCTTGTGTATAGTTTGTATTGGTAGAATACATAATTGCTTCACCAATTGTACCTTGTAAAACAATATTGTTTGCACTAACTTGTTTACCTCCACTGGAAAACACTTGCAAATAGCCTGTTTGTGCAAGTCCTAAATGACACAAAAAGACTAGATATAGATATATAATCTTCTTCATATCAATTATTTTTTAGCTTTAGTATCGTCAATAAATTTTTCAATATATATTATTGTTTGATAATTTGTTTTTGTATCACATGATCATCTGACCATATCCTCACGACATAAGCTCCTGATGGTAATCGATCAAGATCATTTAAGCGAAGGATATGTCCTGTTGTTTTTGCTGACTTAATTTCTACTCCAGTACTATTATACAATACTATTTTGTTATTTCCTGTTTGAGGAAAAGCTACTTCAAAATACTGAAAAAATGGAACAGGATATACCAATTCTTCTTGTGAATTTTGAACAGCAATAAGGATCATGTCTGTAATGATACGAACGGTATTTGGCAACAATCCTTCCTTGAGAATAATCTCTGATTCTTCTACATGTTGAGTTTTAATCTCCCCAAGAGTAGATGTTAAAATAATGTTTTCTGTTTTTTGTTCACCTCCTGTTGCTGTAATCACTCCAGGTACTTTGTAGTATCCTATTTGTATTATATTATAATCAGAAAGTTTCGTCGAATCTCCTTTTAAGTTTCGAGCAAATAAAACCCCTTCTTTCAAGGCTAATTTATTGGACCAATAAGAGTTGGTGATAAGTTCCCCAAGTGTGTTGGTAAAACTGATATTTTTTTTAGCCAAATATCCTCCTGTACTTGTAATTGTACCAATGGATTTATAATAACCCATTGAAGTAATGCTGTCATTCCAAAGACGAAGTGAATCTCCTTGTTTATTTTCTACTTGCAATACTCCTTCTTTGAAAGCAAAATCTTTGGACCAATAAGAATTGGTAGCAATTTCACCAATCGAAGCTGACCATTGCAATTGACTATTTGAATAATTACTAGCATAAGGTGTGATTACACCTCCTCCAGCAATCGACTTCATGACAATAGAAGAAAATAAAAAGAAAATGACACTACTCTTCATCTTAATTTCCACTAGCTAGATCTAATTCTATGATATCTGATACAGGTCCACAACCTGCCTCATTACAAGGTGTATATCTAAGATAAATTTTTGTTGGATTAAGATTGTTTGGTACTGAGACAGAAAATGACGGAATCATTGATTCTAATGTACTTAAATTAATGAATAATGATGTGGGAGAAGTACTGTAATTTACACCATCAAAAGAATATTCAAGCTTTCCTAAATTTCCCTTCAAATTTTTCTCTTGATAGTATATCTCAAGACCTTGAGCATCAATATATCTATCAATATCTGGACCAGCTAAAGATAAGGATGCATCTGAACTCCATACCACTTTCTTTGTAGGAGGTGAGACTGCTATTGTCGTAATCAGATTAGAATTAGTCGAGCTTAAACCCAATTTATAAACATTACCTTGATCATCTTTCAATTCGAGTGAATTTGCTTTTTCTGCGACCAAAGCATAAGGCACACTCATCAGTTCTTGGCTACCAATCAATACATAACCTGAACCTGGATCTACTTCAGTCTTTAACCAAATATTGCCTTTACTCCATTCTATATCTGCAAACTTACCACTGACTACTGAGCCATTTCCAACTTGTGCAGAAACCAAACCATTGGCATCTGTATTTGTTGTATGCGTTTCTTTGTAAGCTTCTGTACCAGAAGGTCCTCCATCAAGTATTGTAAAGCGTAAACTCACATTTTGATTCACTAATAAAGTTCCTGCTCCATCTCTTGCAATGGCTTGGTAGTTGAATTTTTGAGGTACACCTGCAAAAGATAACGCTCCTGTAAATAGGATAATTATTGCTGTCAAAGATAAGTTTATTCCTCTCATTATATTTTTTTAATAGGATTAGATTTTTATTATTTTTTGGCTTCAGAATCAAAACCAATAAATTTCTTAATTTCTGCTAAATCACTAGCTTGTTCTTCTAATTGTGCTTTTTGCTCTTTTACTTCTTTTTGCTGTTTTTCTGATTCCTTTTCTAATTTTTGAATAGACGAAGTTTTAATTGCTAATTCTTTCTTTAATTTTTCAATTTCTACCAATTGTGAATCAATAATTTGTTGTTGTTCTTGCAGACCGGCAGTTAATAAAGGAGTAAGTTTACTATAGTCCACCATCATTGGTTCTATTTCAACAGCAATTGTAGAATCACCAGAAACAGCTTGTGGATAAACTTTTTGTAACTCTTGTGCAATAAAACCAATATCTTTTTTATTTGGTGCAGACTTATAGTTATACTGAGATGGCTTTATATTAGCAATTAACTCAAGAGCATCTCTTACGGGAATAATATTTTCTTTAAGTCTTCTATCTGATGATACTCGATAGCTAACTCCTCCTAAACCCGTACCATCAACAGAACCAACTGCAGCTCCAGCTGCATTTCTAAAAACAATATAATCATTATTATTTCCCGGATTAGTTGGCCCCAATTGAATAACTATTCCATCTGTAGTTGCAGCATCTCCGTTCTCAAACATGGCAGCTGGTATCGCTTTATTATCTACTTTAACATGAAGAGGTCTTCCTGGACTTTTAGTACCTATTCCTATATTTCCCCCTTCTCTTATAATAAATCGAATAGCAGCATCAGTACTATTATTTGGATCTTCAGTAATAGAATAACCATTATATGCTGTATTAACCTCCCACTCTTTCTGACTATCAGAGTCATGTAATAATAAATGTTTACCACCATTTTTAATAATTATCCCACCATCATTAATTTCTAATTTGGCTTTTGGGTTATTAGTACCAAGACCTAAATCACCTGTTTGGTGATTTAACACAAAAGGATGAACAGCAGGTGTACCGCCTACACCTTTAATATAAAATCTAGTCGCGTTTATACCAAAATCAATTCCATACTCAGTAGTTGAAGCATCATCAGTTAAAATACGAAGAGGTGTACCTCCAGAACTAGAGCCATTTGCATCTTTTAAAACAGTAGTACCACCATGTACTTCTAATTTTTCTGTTGGATCATCCGTTCCAATACCTACATTACCACCATTTTTGATTACAAGTCTAGCATTAGCATCCTCAGCATTTTCCGAAATACTTAAAGATTCATTATTAAATGTAGAAATTGACCACTCGTCTGCCCCAGAATCAGTATCATGTAATACAAATTGATGAGATTTAGACTTTGATCGTATACCTATCCCTTCTACATCCAAAGAGAATTGAGGATCATCTGTACCAATACCTACATTACCAGTAGTTGTGTAAATTGTACCAGTTCCTGTACTCCATGGTGAAGCAACTCCTGAAGCATTAAATTTGTCACCATCAATATAAAGCTCTTTTACATTTGCTGGTCCATTTACATCTAATTTATAAGGTGAATTTGGTTCATCTTTACCGATACCTACACTTCCCGAGAAATTATTATATTTTTCATTGGCTATACTAATTCCATAAGTAGAACCTGCTCCAGTAAATGATGAATAATTACCAAAAAATAAAAATGAAGCTTTGTCAGAAGAATGTTGCATAGTAGAATGGATACCATAACCTGCTGGTAAACTTGACTCATTTATATTTTCTACCTTTAAACCAGTAGCAATATTCTTATCTGCACTAACATGCAGTTTTGTTTGAGAGTCATTTGACTCTGTACCAATTCCAACATTATCAGTCTTTGTGTAAATGGTATTTGTTGCTGTAGACCAAGGAGATGAACCTCCCAAATAATCTTGAACCTTCCATTCCTTTAAATCTTTATCATATAGTAGATGCTGGTTATTGGAAGGAGGAATAGTTGGCAATTTTAAATGCTTAGGAGCAATTTTACCATCACTAATAGTGAATTCACCATCTGTCATAGTCATGTCACCTCTTACTGTTGCAGCTTTCGCATCATTAAGAGTATTACCTACATAGATTTGATTATCACCTATCTGAGGTATTGGTGTGTAAGTAACTGCACTC
The DNA here is from genome assembly GCA_024232295.1 of Cytophagales bacterium. Taxonomy (GTDB): domain Bacteria; phylum Bacteroidota; class Bacteroidia; order Cytophagales; family JAAEPT01; genus JAAEPT01. The sequence continues at coordinate 5,793 of JAAEPT010000005.1, read as the reverse complement.
CAAAGACCTGTTCCATCATCATACCTAAGTATATAATCATCTGAAATAGTAGCATCTAATTTGTCGAATTTTGAATTCAATGCATTGTTCAACTGGATATTATCAGTAATATTTCCAGTAATATCACCCCAAAGAGGAGAAGTATTTCCTGTCACAATTGGATTTCCATTCCAATATAATGTTCCATTATCATTATACAATCGAGCATTTTTATTTAAACTTCCTGTCAACCCAGTAATAGGTTCTAAAGTTAAATATCCCTTTAACATTTTCAGTTCTCCTAACCCATTTTCAGAATCAAAATCAATAATTGGACTATTTTTAACATTAATACCCAATTTACCTGTAGAATTTTCGTTAGTAATAACAGCTCTTAATGGTGTATAAAACTTTACTTTGTTTGATTCTAAAAATAATTTTGTGTTATCACGTTGTTTACCTATTTTTAGAATACTACCTGTTGTTAAATGTAAGGTCGCTTCTGGAAATCTTGTACCTATTCCTATTTGTTTACTTGCCAAATCGGCATTAAATAATGAATCATCAATAGAGACATTACCTTTATCATAACTCAAATTATCAGAACCATCATTTTCCCAAGGAGAAGAAGAAGATTGATTCCAAAGACTTGTATCAGCTTGTGTGATTCCATTAGCTACAGAATTTAAAAATTTATCATTGTCAGCTACCCAATTATTTCCATCATATCGTAATACTTGATTTTGTGATGATCCTGTTGGTAACTTATAAGAAGATAAATCAACTGATCCTGTAGATTTTGTAAGAGTCAGTTGATCATTTTCTAATTTTAAATCTTGAACTTCATTTGTACTATCCTTGTCAATTGCTGAAATTTTAGAGTTATCAATTTTGATACCTTCTCCAGCAGTATAACTTATGCCTGTTGGTAAATTTACAGCCTCCCAAGTTTTTAATCCTTCACTATACTGTAAGATTTGTTTATCAGTGGCATTATTTGGAAGTTCTTTAAGGGTTGATAAATCAACTGTGTTACCTTCTGAAATTTCTAAAATGCTTGTTACTGGTGTAAATGTCAATGTCTGGGCACCACCATTTGCTGAAGGGGCTACAGCCTCCCAAGTTTTTGATCCTTCACTATACTGTAAGATTTGTTTATCAGTGGCATTATTTGGAAGTTCTTTATAATCACCTAAATCAATTGTATCACTTGAGTTAGTCAGTGTTAATTTATCATTGTCAAGCTTCAAATTTTGAAGTTCATTTGTATCACTTGTGTCTTTTGCTGAAATTTTATTATTATCTATTTCTATCCCTGAACCTGCTGTATAAGTAATATTTCCTCCATCTAGTGTTTGAGGTTTCCATGTTTTGGAACCAGAATTGTAGACTAGTATATGTCCATTTTGAACTCCTGAAGTATCTACATCAAAACCTTCTATACCATTGGCTTTTTCGGCATACAAAGCATAAGGTACTGATTGAAAAGATTGGTCTCCAAAATTAATTGTATTTCCACTACCATCTGTTGCTGAAATGTTGATACTTTTTACACTACCTCCCCAATCAATAATAGCAAAATTATCAGAAGAGGTTCCATCTCCAATCACCATCTCACACAAACCAAATGTGTTTGGAGTGACTTCATGTGTTTCTGTATAAACAGCAGATCCTCCATCACTCTTTATTGTAATCGTGAAAGTAAGTCCTGTTGTGATGGGATTTCCATCCCCATCTCTAGCTACTACTTGGTAGTTGATTCCTTGAGGAGCTTGAGCGTAAGCAAAGGATAAGCTCAATAAGAAAAATATAAGGTATATTGTTTTTTTCATTACATCTATTTTTTATAATGATTTGATTTCTATCTCTGTACAAGTATTTTATACAAAAATACAATTTGTTAACGTACAAATATAGTAAATCAAAAGCAGAAATAAATCCCCCTTTTGGGGGTATTTGATAATATTTTTGTTTTTTTTAGATAAAATATTATAGTCAGATTTATCATCGGTGCTGGATTATATGATAAGCAAATAATTCGGAGTATTTTTAGTTATTCTATACAAAACAGTCTCTACTATTATTGAAATACTTTTTGAGTCGTTCAATTATCAAAATAATAAATTATTAATTGAAATCAAAAGTCAATATTTCATGCCCTAGTTGATAACTTACATCAAGTACACTTGCATTTACAAACGTAATATTGCTTTGTTGTTTCATACCATATCCCTCATGGATATGTCCAAACAAATGAATTTTCAGTTTCTTTAATTGTTGAATAGTATTTGTTAGATTTTCACACCCTACCTCTTGTCCATGAATTGTTCGATCTAAAATACCCAAAGGAGGACCATGTGTAATCAATACCTGTGTATCTTTTGGAATTAAATCCCAATGTTTTTGAATATCTTCACCCCTTTGTCGATTAAAAGCCCAATCATAAAACCAAGGTTGAATAGGTGAACCCCATATTTTTATTCCCTCGATTTCAATTCCTGAATCATTTAAATAAATGACATTCTCAGGGATTATACTTTTTATTTCCTCCAAAGAAGCTTTTTCAAAAAAGAAATCGTGATTACCTGCTATAAAGATTTTATGTGTAAAATCTTGTTTAGAAAACCACAGTAAAAAATCTTGAATCTGTGTTTTCTTACCACTTCGTGAAACATCACCTGCATGCAGTAAAATATCACCTGTTGGTAATTGAATATCATGATGCTTACCATGTGTATCCGAAATCATTACTATTCTTTTTGCCATTAAACTCCTCATTTAAAATATAAGAGATAAAATATTCAAAATATAAATCTCATGCAAACAAGGAACTTAAATTAAATGATATACAAAACCTTGCATATTAATTCAACAATTATAAATAATGACATCAAAAAAGAAACCTTTATCTATTTTCTAATAACCCCAACTGTAACACTTGACTAATTTTTAGAGTTAAAAACTATATAAGAAATTACCGATTTAACCAATTACATAATATGAATATAGAACAAACAATCCATCAGGTATTACGAAACGTGAGTATTCTGGGTGCTGGAGGGAAAATGGGAAAAGGTATTGCTTTGGTTGTATTACAAGAGATGGCAAGAATTGAATCAGAACATTATGCTACACTAAATACAGGAAACTTTCGACTCACTTTTATTGATACACGTTCTGAATCTCTCTTTGAGCTAAAAAACTATTTACATGAGCAATTAACAAAATATGCAGAAAAAAATATTATTGCCATTCGTGAATACTTTGCTTCAAGACAAGATTTGGTAGAAAATGGTGACATAATCAATTACTTTGTTTTGAATGCCATAAATTTATGTAACTTTTCAACCAATTTACGAGACACTTCAGAATCATTATTAATTTTTGAAGCCATTTTTGAAAACATTGACCTAAAGGAAAAAGTATACAAAGAGATTTTGACCTACAATCATCATCAACCTTTATTTTTCACAAACACTTCTTCTATTCCCATTCAAGCCATTTGTGACCGAACCAACTTGCATGGAAAAGTGGTTGGATTTCATTTTTACAATCCTCCTGCTATCCAAAAACTGGTAGAACTAATCTTTACAGAAGATACATCTGAGGATATCAAAGAACTTGCAATGGGTCTAGGCAAACGTTTTCGAAAAACACTCGTTACCTCCAAAGATGTTGCAGGTTTTATTGGCAATGGACATTTTATCAGAGAGGGTTTAGTGGCTTTACAACTACTCGAAGAATTGCAGAAAGAGCATAGTTTGGCTGAAAGTATTTATCTTCTCAACCAGCTCACGGCTTCTTACCTCTTGCGTCCAATGGGTATTTTTCAATTAATTGATTATGTAGGCATTGATGTATTCATCATGATTTTGAATACTATGAATGCTTTTATTGAGAAGGAAGAATTAGACAATGCTTTTATCAAAAACTTACTTGCCAATAGTGTCCGTGGTGGACAATTAGACAATGGACTACAACGAGATGGATTTTTGCAATATACAAAAGGAAAAGTCACTGGTTTTTTAACGGAAGATAATACTTATCAATCCCTAAGTGAAGAACAACAATCAGCTTGTGATCAGTTATTGACCAGTCATTGGGAAATTCCTGCCTGGAAAAGCCTCACTAGAAATCGTCAAGCTAGGGAATTAATCCAAACTCATTTTAAGCAAGTCAATGCAAATGATTCTTTTGCCTCTACCCTTGCTAAAAGATACATTACTCAATCCAAAAACATTGTAGAAGGTTTAGTGGAAGATCAAGTAGCTCAATCCAAAGAAGATGTACATAAAGTACTGATGAATGGCTTCTTTCATGTGTATGGTATTGGCGATTTAACAGTTTAACTTATGAAGAAATTACGTAAAAAAATATATGCAGCAGCTGGTTATAATACAACCTATTTTGGTTCAGGAAGAAAAGAGTTTCATCCTAAAAAACCAATGCCTTCTTTTGAAGAATATTTAAAAGAAACAGCTCAAGGAACACTCTCACAAGTTCCAAACCCTATTTTTGATGAAGGAGTTATTAGCAATTTTATGTCTGCTCGTTTTTTGAAACAAGGAAATTTAGCAGGATTTCTCCCATTTATGGTTCCTGATTTGGAAGGAAAAGCTTGTACACGTGTTGAGGGAGCTTGTGGTTCTGGTGGACTAGGCATTATGAGTGCTGTCAAAAGCATTTTGTCTGATATGGCTGATTCCGTCTTTGTCACTGGTTTTGAAGTACAAAACACCATGAAGGCTGTCTATGTAGCAGATGTTCTGGCTGGTGCAGGTTATATCAATGGGCATCGCAAAAATGGACATGCTTATTATTTCCCTGGTATATTTTCTGACCGTGCAGGTGCTTATGCAGAAAGATATGATAAAAAACTTTTTTATGATGGGATGGCAAAATGGTTTGAGGTAGCCATTGAGAACGCGCGTAAAAATCCGAAGGCACAAGAATTTCATAATTCTGTTGAGGATTTATTTACCTTAGGTTGTACTCCTCCCAATGGAAAACGATTTGTAGATCATTTAAACTTATTTCATTGTTCAAAGGTCACTGATGGTGCTTCTTCCCTGGTCATTGCTAGTGAGGAAGGATTAGAAAAGCTAGGGATTCCAAAAGAGCAAGCAGTAGAGTTAGTAGGCATTTCTTGTGCTGAAGGTAATATTACACAAACCCCTGCTGATTTAACGGAAATGAGTACTAGTAAAATCTCAGCACAAAAAACGTTTGAAATGGCGAATGTGACCAAAGATGATATTGGATTATATGAAATTCATGATTGCTTTGCTGTAACAGGTTTATTAGCAATGGAAGCCATTGGAATTAGTGAAGCTGGAAAAGCGGCTGAAAACATCCTAAATGGTGAAATTTCGATTGATGGAAAAACACCGATAAATGCTTCTGGTGGACTTGGAGGTTTTGGTCATCCTGTGGGAGCTACTGGTGTAAGGCAATTGGTAGACCTAATTCATCAATTTACTGGAAAGGCTGACAATCCTGTTCAAAACGACAAAGATTTTGGTTTTTTATTAAATATGGGAGGCAATGATATTTCAGTCACCTCCTTGATTGTAAAAAGAACATAATGATTGGTGAACAGGAAGTAATTGTTCGAAAAATCATAATAAAATAATTCAATCATTTATTTTCAATATTCAAGGAATTGTTACTCAGACAATTCCTTTTTTTATTTTTAGATGAGATAAACCCGTTTTTCATTAAAAAAGCCACATATTTTTTTTACCTTTATTAGGAACTTTTTTTAAAAGAAAAATAACTCTTGATGAAATACTTAATTCTGCCAGTCATCTTATT
>JAAEPT010000004.1 GCA_024232295.1 Cytophagales bacterium | reverse complement strand
CAGACTACTGGACAAAAAGTAAAAAAGTGAAAAAAGCGTTATTTTTAGCTTCTGACTTCCAAAAATAAATATGCTTAATTCACTTCTATCTGAAATTACAAAAGAATTTCCAAATCAAAAGCGTTCCTGCTTGAAAAATATCTTATTACTGAGTTTATGTATTCTTCAAAAAGAGAGTATTTGTTTAAATAAATTAAAAAGTAACGTAGGAGTTCTCTTGAGAAATATAAGTACTCAAAATAACTCTCATTACAAACGTCTTCTTCGGATATTTTCAATCGATAAATCAAGTACTTTATGGCAAGAATTATTGAGTTATGTTTTTCGTATTTTCCATTTAAAAAATGATCTATTATTATTAGATGGAACCTCTTGGCAAAGAGGGAGTAAAAAATATCATTTTCTCACTCTTTGTATTGTTTATAAAGGTGTTGCTATTCCCATTTATTGGGAAGATTTAAATAAAAAAGGACAAAGCAATGAAAAAGAAAGAAATAGCTTCAGACAGGCTTGTCAGTTATACAATTTGAAAGAAAAAGTAGTAATTGCTGATCGTGAATATATTGGTCAAAAATGGTTTAAAGAGTTATTTTCCTGTGATTTAGAGTTCATTATTAGGATTAGAAAATCAGACTATAAAAAGCTGATAAATTCTTTTTCAGGAAAAACACATCAACAACTTTCTGCCAAGGTTACTAGAAGTAAAAAATACAATAAAGTATGTTCTAAAGTAATTAAAATTGCAGGAAAGCAAGTACAATTTATTGTGACTAAAAACCAAATGAAAACTACTCAAGATGATTTATTATATCTACTTTGTTCTTCCAATATTACTGCACAGAAAAGTGTTGAGTATTATCAACAGAGATGGAAAATTGAATGTTGTTTTAAACATCTAAAAAGTAATGGGGTTGATTTACAAAAAATGAATTTAAAAGAGGGGCATAAAATACAATTAATGATGGCTATTGTCATTTTCTCCTATGCTCTTTCAATCAATCAAGGACTCAAAGAATATAATAAGGTTCCCTATAAAACATATAAAAATGGAACAGTTTATAAAGCAGTTTCTGTCTTCAAAAAAGGATTACAAGAAATCAATTTAGCTTGTAGATCTTTTGAAAATTTCATCCAATATCTTATCAAAAACTTACATCAAAAGGTAACATATAGACATTATGCAAACCCTTTTGTACAGTAGTCTGAAAAAAACTATTTGTTTCATAAGTATTATGAATTATACAGTACAAACATACTACTTCATTTCGATAAAAAAAGGTAAATAATCTAAGTTATCTACCTTTCCATTTCACTGACTTGAAAATGTTATTTTCTTATGATGATGCCTCCTATATTTATGATAATAGTTCTCAGGCTTCATCATTCTTCTTCTTTTTTGTTTTTTGAGCATTTGTTCGGTTTTGTATTCAGAAAGAGACTTGTGATGTTCATGTGTTTTTAAACCAATGTATATTGTAAATAATACAAGGGCAATGATTATCACATAACTTCTTAATAATATAGAATTCGCTTTCTGACTCATAAAACATGAACATTAAGTATCCATTTTCAACCTATTTACTTATTACCACAAGACAAAAACTAAAAGATAAACCCTGTATTTTATTCTATAAATCTATTTTAGTTTATATTTTTAACTTGTAATCGTATGTTTTTGTTTCTTGGGAGATTTGTTTCCATACGACTCCATTTTCATAATTGGTAGAGTCTTGATCCATCTCAAATACTCCTCTAAACTTATAGTTTATATCTCCCAAATCATCTTTAATTCTTGCAAAGACAATCCTTCGTTTACGTTCATCTTTTAGACGAGCATCTACATGGCTCTTTTGCTCTTCCAAGCTTTTGATATTTGATGTCATGATGATACCACTTTCTTCATCATAACTATTTTGCCAAACCCCATTTGGGTACAATTTGGGAAACCAAATCATGGTATCTTTCTCATAAGGATGAGTAGCTCCTGCTCGCTGATAGCCTGCATAATTCAAGCCCATGCATCGACAAGCATCTACAATAGTTCTAAAGGCAACATTATCTTCTATGGCTATTGTTCCCTTAGCAATCCATGTATCAGGGTTATATTCCTCATCAATATCCCATACTTTGAATACTCCCTGTTTTATTAATGTAACTTTTGTTTCTCTGATTTTATCTAATAGAACATCAATCTGTTCATGTACCTCTTCAATGGTAACTTCCTTCTGGTTTTCTTGATCATAGGCAACATTGATTCGAAAAGGCTCGACTCCTAGCATATTTTTAAAATCTCGATCTCTTTTTTTGTCTGCTTCTTGTTGAGAAATATGTTGTGCTTCATCAACTTCTATAAAAATATTCAATTGAGGAAAATATAAATCTGCCAAAGCATAACCTTCTGGTCTTTTGACATATTGTTGAGTCACAAATTTCAATTCCAAATCATCTAGCAGATGAATGATGCGTGTCACTACATAATTCTCATAATCCTTCTTATTAGTTTTGGCAATTTGCCTTTTGATGTATTCTTTTTTGGTCATTTTCCTCTAGTCAAGTTTTAATTCTTTCAAGAAAGCACAAAAAAGTCACATTTTTATCTTTATTTAGGATTTATGAAACAAGCTCCATTTCTCAAACAAGGCGATACTGTTGCCATTACATCAACAGCAAGAAGCATAGACCAGAACAAATTAGCTCCAGCCATTCAAATTTTAGAATCTTGGGGTTTATCAGTCATTCTTCCTAGAAATGTATATGCTGTAGATAATCAGTTTGCAGGAACTGTACAAGAGCGTATTGATAATATTCAAGAGTTGATTGATAACTCAAATATCAAAGCTATTTTTTGTGCTAAGGGAGGTTATGGAACAGCTCAAATTATTGATTTTATTAATTTCTCCATTTTAGAAGAACAAAGTAAATGGATTATTGGCTTTAGTGATGTGACTGTCTTACACAATCATTTGCATCGTCAAGTGGGAGTACAAAGCATTCATGCAACCATGCCTTTGCTTTTTACACAAATTGGAGGTGAAGAAGCTGTAAAAAGACTTAAGAATGTTCTTTTTGGAAAATTACCAAAGTATAAATTTCCATTTCACTCTTACAATCAATTAGGAAATGCAGAAGCTCCTATCATTGGTGGTAATTTATCCATTATTCATAGTTTGGTTGGTACAAAGTCAGACATTGACACAAATGATAAAATTTTGTTTTTGGAAGATTTAGATGAATATCTTTACCACATTGATCGAATGATGATTCACCTCAAGAGAGCTGGAAAATTAGATAATTTAGCTGGTTTGGTAATTGGTGGAATGAGTGATATGAATGATAATGCAATTCCTTTTGGAAAAACTGCTGAACAAATCATTTATGATTATACTAAGGAATATGATTATCCAATTGCTTTTAATGCTCCTATTGGACATATCCCTAATAACTTTCCTATTATCTGTGGAAAAGTTGCTCATTTGGAAGTAACAGGCCAAACAAGCAACTTAGATTTTACTTAATTCCCATACTTTTCTTTCAATGCTTTGAAGTAAGCATCAAAATTACTGTTGTACTTTTCCTTAAATTCTTTTTCGAATACATGAATATCCACATGATATCTTCGGTAACTCATGAAAAAAGTATTTTTGAGGTTCGAAATTCGTTTAGGGTACTTTAAAACTTTTAATGGAAGGCTTTGCATTTCATTTGTAATGGTTTTGAGTGCCTGTTCCTTCTTCGATTTTTTTACTTCTACTGAATTACCTTCCCATGATTGGTACAAACCTTCCAGTGAGTCTGCTTTTTGCAAGACAAACTGTGTAAACACCTCTCGATCTTCCATTTTCTGAACATAATTGAGATACTCTTTACTATCTCTTCCATACTTTTGGATCAAGAAGCGTTTCGCACCTACATCTCCAATGAAACTAGCTAGGTTTTCATTATAAGTTACATCTCCTTTTATATACAAAGTACCATGTGTGAGTTCATGAATGATTAAATTGGCTAAATCACCTTCACTTCTACCTAAAAAACCAGTCAATACGGGATCATCAAACCATCCTAATGTAGACCAAGCAGTCACCTCTCCTATTTCTGCATCATATAGGCTTTCCAAACGCTTCTTTTCTTGTTCTGCCTTCTCTTTTTCAAAGAAACCTTTGTAAGATAAGTCTCCTAATACAGGAAAACTCCATTTATAATCATTTAACTCAAAAGGCTCACAGGCTGTCACAATCCATAATATTGGCTTTCCCTTCTGGTCATACACTGATGTATAGTTATTGGAAGGATTGATTCCGAGTGAATCTTCTGCAAAAGCTTTGATTTCTTGAATCAAATGTAATTTTGGTTTCAAAGAGTCCGCAAATTGAGGGTCATTTAACACTTCCTCGATCGGTTGTGCACCCTGTAATATTCGAACTTGCCCTTGAAGCTGTCCCCAACCATAAAGTAGCAATGACCAATTGAATACAATTGCTAAAAATAATAGCAAAACTAAGGTCCAGATAATTTTTTTCCAGTATCTTCGCATAACAACAATTTAGAATAAGGGATTAAAATACTTTTTTCTATGAATTTCTAAAAAAATCGTCTTTTTTGGAAATAAATTTTTACACCACAGGTCGAATGTGGGAAGGTCTTGTAATATTGTAGTGTAAGTAATTAAAAAAGTATTTAAAAACTAAATCATAAACGCCATGGCTGATAACAGAGCAGACAAATTAAAAGCACTAGAAGCAACAATTAACACAATTGAAAAGAACTTCGGGAAAGGAACAGTAATGAAACTAAGTGATGAGAAGGTTGTTGATATTGACGCCATCTCTACTGGTTCATTAGGATTGGATATTGCATTAGGAATTGGGGGAATTCCTAAGGGACGTATTGTTGAAATCTATGGCCCTGAGTCTTCTGGTAAAACAACTCTTTCGATGCACTGTATTGCTGAAGCTCAAAAAAATGGTGGATTGGCTGCCTTTATCGATGCTGAGCACGCTTTCGATCGTGTATATGCAGAGAAATTGGGAATCAATACTGAAGATTTATTAATCTCTCAACCAGATAATGGAGAACAAGCTTTGGAAATTGCAGAACATTTGATTCGTTCTGGAGCAATTGATATCATTGTAATTGACTCTGTAGCTGCTCTTACTCCAAAAGCTGAGCTTGAAGGAGACATGGGAGATAGCAAAATGGGACTACAAGCAAGATTAATGTCTCAAGCATTGCGTAAATTGACAGGAGCAATCAATAAAACAAACTGTGCTTGTATCTTCATCAACCAGTTGCGTGAAAAAATTGGGGTAATGTTCGGTAATCCAGAAACAACTACTGGTGGTAATGCCCTTAAATTCTACTCTTCTGTTCGTTTGGACATTCGTAGAGCAGGACAAATCAAAGAAGGTGCTGATAATGTAATTGGTAACCGTACAAAAGTGAAGGTTGTAAAAAACAAAGTAGCTCCTCCATTCAAAGTAGTTGAATTTGATATCATGTATGGTGAAGGGGTTTCTAAAGTGGGTGAAATCTTGGATATTGGAGTAGAATTAGGCATTGTGAAGAAGTCTGGTTCTTGGTTCTCTTACAATGATTCGAAACTAGGGCAAGGACGTGATAGCGTTAAGAAAATCATCTTGGAAAACCCTGAATTGATGGGTGAAATCGAAGGAAAAATTCGTGCAAAAATCAAAGGAGAGGATATTGAAGAGAAACCAGCTGCTAATGAGGCTGCAACTCCTGCTAATGCCAAAGATCCAAAAGCAAAAGCAACAAAATAATCACATTGCGTAATCTTTCAACAGCAAAAAAGAGACTTATATAGTCTCTTTTTTCATTTACGCACTTTTTCGCTAACTTAATAGTATTCAAAACTATTTCACCGACTTCATCAAGTATTTTAAGTATGTATATTTACGCTTACGAAAGTTTTTTAACAGCCAAAAAAGAAGAAAAATTAAATGAAATAACAGGACTTCATTTATATGAACCAAGTTCAGAGGAACAAATTAAAGAGATATTGACAAGTTGTCCCAATATTAACCGTATTGATCTTGTTTCACCAGATAATGGTTCTTTGAAGATTCCCAATGAAATTTATCAACTCAAAAAACTTGATGATTTAAAGCTTCGATATTTCAAACAAGAAAATATTCCTTCATTAGAAAAAATACCAATGCTTGAAGGAATAGATATTCATACATTAGATGATTATACAATACCTAATTTAAGTTTATTCACTAAGCTTAGAGAATTTGTTGTTTATTCTAATCAGACAATTCACCAAGTTTCTAATGTTGAATCTGGGGTATTAAAACATTTAAAAATAACAGGAAATATCAATAATGATGAAATAAAAGTAGTAGAAAAGCTTCCAAACCTTATTTCATTAGAGATTGAGTCTGAGATTACAGAACTTCCCTCACTCAATAATTCTTCTAATTTAGGTAGGCTTAACATTTCCTCTAAAGAACTAAAAACAATTGGTGATTTATCGAAATGTACAAATCTTAAAAACATCAATCTTAATACTCCTAAGCTTCAAGAAATTCCAGATTTGAGCAATGGTCATAAGCTAGAGCATATTAACCTAAGCAGTGATAATGCTGATTTTCCAATTGAAGTTTTTTCATTAAAAAATACCAGCTATCGTAGTGTCTACCTTTCTAACTTCACACTAAAAGATGAATTTGTTGGAGACTTCAATATGTATTCACTAACATTAAGCAATATTAAAGGATTGAAACAATTTCCTGACATTAGTGATAGTCGTATTTATAGCCTTACATTGGATAATCTACCTGACTTGGAAGACTTGGGTACTGGACAATTTGAAAAATGTGAAAGCCTTAATTCTCTCCACCTTAATAATATTCCATTTGAGACAATTCCAAATATTAACAAAAAACCACGACTTAGCTATCTTAGTTATAAACACGAAACAACTACTTTTGAGCAGGTTTTTGAGATATTAATGCGTCTAAAACCTAAGCAGTTTCTTGCAAATGCTTTGGAAGTAGCATACAAAAGAGAAGCAAAGGTACAATCATTTGTTTCTGCCCTTTCTCAAGCAAAGTTAGACCTTAGTATCAAAAAACAATTCTTCGATCATTTCTTTCCGATTTTTGCACATGATTCTAAGAAAAAAACAGAATTATCAAAAACGGATATTTTAAGATTAGGAACTGTAAACAACAACAATGTTCAAAAAATTGTAAATGAGCTAATTTTCCAAGAAACAGAAAAGAGTGCGCAAGAAGCTCCTATTTCATCAGATATGAAAATTGCCATCGTAGGTAATACGGGTACCAAAAAGACAGAAATCAAAACACGTCTCAAAGAAGCTGGAATTGAGTTTCATACCAAAGTAAAAGCAGATACTACTCATGTGGTAATGGGAAAACGTTGTAAGGACTTTACACTCAGTGAAGACTTGCATTGGGTATCAGAACAAACATTGATACAATACCTCAATGAGCAAAGCACTCCTTATTTGTTGGAGGAGGAAAAAAGTGTAGATAATGATAATATCGAAAACATTCAATCTCTTCTATTATCTGGAGAAGATAATGCTCTTGTTGGTCTTGAAATCTTAGGGGCTGGTGGGGTTCCAAAAGAACTTTTATTACCTCTTTTATTGGTTCAAAAAACTGACACTAACAAGAAAGTAAAAGATAAAGCAAGAAAACTATTGATTGCCAATGGTGGATTGGATTATGAAAAAGCTTTGGCTGATCGTGGAAGATTTACATTAACCAAAAGTGAAAAAGATTTAAGCAAACACCTAAAGGCATTGGATAAGAAAGCTCCAAATATCAATTGGTTGGAATTTGCTCAGCTTTACCGAAAAAAGACAAACAAAGGTGCTCGTTTTATCTTTGATTTTGCGAAAAAAGACCATCCTGTTAGAAAAGACTTGTTTCAAGAATTGAGTCAAGGAAATGAATTGGATATGTTTGCTGCAATCGTTCAAAGTACTCCAGACTTCTTGAATTATTATTCAATGGACAGTCTTTATGAGGAAAAAGTGCCAGAAGAAGTATTTGAAAGCACAGAGTTAACACAATTAAGTCTCAAGGGATTTCGCTTGACTGCCCTTCCACAAGACTTACAAAACCTTAAAAAGCTTAGAAGACTTGATTTTTCTTTCAATCGTCTGAAAAAATTGCCAGAAGACCTTTCTTACCTAGAAAGTGTAGAATATTTAAACCTTGCTGAGAATGAGTTTTCAGAATTCCCAATGGAACTGACCCAACTCAAAAACCTAAAGGAAGTTTCATTTAAAGACAATCGTTCTTATCAAGATTATTACTATGATAGAAGCATTGTAGAAATACCAGAAGAAGCGAAAAAAGCCCTTCCCAATTGCTCATTTATCACTGAATAAAGAAAATCCCCCAAGAATCTGGTTCTTGGGGGATTTTTTATAGAAAGTCATTCAGTCGATCATAGATGTAAGGTCTTGTTTGTTGAAGATTTGTTTTGTCAAGCTTCCGTTTTGCCAGAATAATATCTTCGTCATCAATGAAAAAACTTTGATCGTAAAAAATGTTAATCGCATGCTCTTGAGCCTCTGTTCTTGAATAGGTAATTAAATCAATTATATCTTGAAAATGGTTACTACAATCTAATTCTTCTAAGGCATACACCATTGTAGAAATATTTCCCTCAAATAAATATTTTTTGATAGAGATAAATAAACAGATATATTATGAAGTGATTTAAAGTTTTAGGTTTAATAATTATGTAACTGACTGATTTACAGCAAAACACTCTTACTTTTAGTTAGATATTTATAGTACTAATCAAAGTAGATGTTAACTAATTGAAATACAGATTCTTATTTGTTGTTTCTCAACAAAACCTTAAATGACTTCTATATTTTTATTTATACATTTTTAACTTAACTTAATGTCACGTCTAAGGTAGCAAGTCCACTTTACGCATAGGTGATGTTGCAAAACGAATGAATATCCCCTCACATAAACTTTCTGAAGTTATCAACGAACAGTTTAACAAACCCTTCTATGATTTTGTAGGGCATTATCGATGCGAATTATTGAAAGAAAAGTTGAAAGAACCCAAAAACTCTTCTTTTACAATTTTAGGCTTGGCTATGAAAGCTGGTTTTAATTCAAAGTCTTCTTTAAATCGAATTTTCAAAGAACAAACGGGGCTAACTCCTTCTGAATACAAAAAGGCTCATACTCCATCATAATCTCTGTGTTTTCATTGAATAAACCCCTGTAATTTAACAAACATCTCTCTCAAGCTCTTTATCCAAGAAAAACTTCACTCCTTCAACAGATAGTTCTGCATCTGGCTCATTACTAGCATAATTATTAATGGTTGCCTTTCCCTTTACATTAATACATATCCATTCCTTTTGAATTTCAAGCAATTCTACTTCTACATTTTCAACAGAATCATGACCAAAATAGTAAATATTGGATAAGTGTTCATCTCGATCATAATCATACCCTTTCTCCTGTACCAATTTCTGTCCTTGAACTAATGCATTACTTTTTAACAAAACAGTCACTTCAAAGTTAGGATTTACATTGGCTACCTCTTCCAATTCTTTTGATCGTTTCAAGGCTTTTGAAGTTCTAACACTTAGTGTAAATTTCCACAATTCAATTCCTTGCTCCTCCTCTTCTTCATCCAATTCTATTTGAACAACATTATAACTAGATTCACCAATTTGAAAGGTTTCTTCTCCAAACTCTAAATGATTGATTGTTAAAGTATTTATTTCCATAATTTATGTGAATTAAGGGTTAAAAACCAAAAGTTAAAAAAGTAGCAGCAATAATTTTCCCGTAAGCATGTACAAGTAATCCTTTAGTAGATCTCACTTTAGAAGCATTTTGGATATCAGTTTTATTAATAATCCAATT
>JAAEPT010000003.1 GCA_024232295.1 Cytophagales bacterium | reverse complement strand
TCTTTTTTATCCCATTTTTTACTATTTTAACACTTTGGCAGTGATAACAGCTTATTTTTATACTTATCTCGCACATAAATATAAGATAACACTTTCACTGTCAATCTTTTAATTATCATACATTTTCAATAACAACCAAAACTTTTATTATGGTAATGAATTAATCAAAGAACATCCAACCTAAACCAAACTCAAATACTCTACGCTTTCCTGCAAAATATGGAGTTACTTGATAGCCTCCCCCCCATAATCCTTGATTTACGTGTGTGTATTTGAAGAAAGCACGAATCTTATTGAGTTGAACATTCAAAAAAACATCAGCAACCAAATAACCTTGCACATCAATTTCATTTTGTACATAAAATTGCTGACTAATTGGCGAATAAGCATGAGCTGTATAAGCTGACTGATAATATAAATCTGTTCCGATTTGAACAAATAAAAGCTTGCTATCTTTTCTTCTTGCTCTTTCTTCTTTGCTCAACAAAGAAATAGACTTTTGCCAATAAAGCTGAGTAAATGAATTGATTGTGGGTACTTTGTAAATATCTGAGTTACTCTGAGCATACTTGATTAGCTCTCTGAAATGAATCTGCTTCCAATTTCCTTTTATATACAAACCTCCTACCAGCAAAGAGACAGTTTCATTATTCTGTTGAGGCAAAGAATCTACTCCAAAATAGATTGCATTTCCAACCGTTGTATATTCTGCCATTGGACTAATTTTCCAGTTTTTAGCGATCTTAAACTGAGCAGAAGCATTAATTGATGAATTGCTAATGAACTCATAATTATCATTCCTCCACTGAATGTGATTGCTATAATAAGCATCTTGAAAAATGCTTGAAACTTGTTGTGAGTTTAAATAATTCACTTGAAAATTCTTATATCCTATCTTCGCTTTTGCTAAATATTCACCTATAGGCGATACCTCAAAAGAAGCTCTTCCCAAGTACAACCCTCTCTTTTGAAATTGTAAACGTCCACCCACAAATGTTTCTGTTTCGTATTCTTGTTCATCACTTTCAAAATAGTGGCGAAACTTATACATACGATGTTTGTAGAAACCTTCATAATAGAGTTTTCCTTTCCTCCCTTTTAGTCCCAACTTATTTTGATAAAGCTGATAGACAGTAGAGTCCAAAGTATTATCTACAGAAAAGTAATATTTGTTTTGCTTATAAAAGTCACCATTTGTTTGGTTTCCAATAGCTTCACGTTCAATAGACACATTATCATCTTG
>JAAEPT010000002.1 GCA_024232295.1 Cytophagales bacterium | reverse complement strand
TATAAGATGGAGCAATGTGAAGTTTTTGTAAGCGAGATTTTTTTACATGAATACGTAATTCGCCCACCATTACTTCTACTTGATTTCCTTTGATACTAATCACCTTGGCAATAGCATCTTGCGAATCAATTTTTACTTCATCACCAACAGCAATTTCTCCCTTAACAACTTTTACACCTTGTTCTAGTTTTTTCGGAGTATGTTCAACCTTTATTTTATCTCCAAAGCTTTGTACATCTTCTCTAAGAGCTCTTGTCTTTTCTTTGTCAGCATTACTCTCTCGAATCTCTCGAATCAACCCTTCAACCTTTTTATTTGAATCATTGATTAACTGCTTTGCTTCAGCTTTTGCTTTATTGACAATTTCCTTTTTGCGATTATCAAGTGTTTCTTTAAGTTCTTGATAATCCTTAGTCAATTGATTTAACTCTTTTTCTTTTTTCTCCAAAGCTCTTACTTTTTGGTGAACTTTTGCTGATTCTGCCTCCAATTTCTTCAGCTCTTTATCATAGTTCACCTTCTTGTTTCCGACCTTTTTGGACGCATAATCAATAATATGCTTTGATAAACCAATTTTTTGAGCAATTTCAAATGCGAAAGAACTACCCGGTTTACCAATTTCCAACTCATAAAGAGGAGAAAGGTTTTTAAGATCATAAAGCATGGCACCATTTACTACACCTTGCGTCTTTTCAGAAAATTCTTTCAAATTGGCATAGTGAGTTGTAATAACTCCAAATGGTTTTTTATTATTCAAATCCAATAAAATTGATTCAGCGATAGAACCACCGTAGTCTGGCTCTGTACCTGTACCAAATTCATCAATTAAGAATAATGTCTGCTTATTAGCATGTTTTAGGAATTGGGTCATATTGTACAGGTGTGCACTATATGTACTTAATTCATTTTCAAGTGATTGTTGATCACCAATATCTACCAAAATATTTTTGAATACACCCATTACAGAATGCTCTTCCATTGGAACAAGCAAACCACATTGAATCATGTATTGAAGTAGACCTACCGTCTTTAAGGTAACAGATTTACCTCCAGCGTTTGGTCCTGATATTAACAAAATTCGCTGTTGTTGATCAAGACTTAGATTCAAAGGAATTACATTTTTGTCTTGTGTATTGAGTACAAGAAGAGGGTGAAATGCTCTCTTCCAATCAATCACCGTTTCATTTTTAATTCTTGGTTTTATTCCTTCTAATTCAATTGCTAATTTTGCTTTTGAACGAATGAAATCAACCTTACCAAGAAATACATAAGCATTTTGTAAATCGTCTACATTATAGCGAATTTCTGTAGTAAGCTCTGTCAATATTCTAATGACTTCACGGTTTTCTTCATACTCCAATTCTTTGATTCTGTTATTGATGTCAAAAACGGAAGCAGGCTCTATGTATGAAGTTTGTCCTGTTGCAGATTCATCATGAATCAAACCTTTGATTGCACGTTTGTTTTCTGCTCTTACAGGAATTACCATTCTACCATTTCTCAAAGTAGGGTTTGCATCTTTTGGTGTGAAACCTTCTGCTTTGGCGTGTTTAAGAACAGAGTCCATTGTTTTTCTCAATACAGAACTTTCTGAGATAATGCTATATCTGATCTTTTGCAACTCTTTGGAAGCAGTATCTTTTAATGTTCCGTTATCATCAATGGCTTTGTCAAGAAGACGAACAAGATTTCTATTGGTTGAAAAGTTAATTAATTCTTTGATAGAAGTATATTCTCCTTCTTCTGTTCCTTCTAAGTAAACCATGCATTGAATAATTGTATCCAATGAAGATTTGATATTTGCTAATTCCTTGACTGATAAATACAGCCCTTCAATGCGTGATTTTTTTAAAGATTCATATACATCAAAGTAGTTTTGACTTGGCCAAGGATTAGGACTTTCTAAAATTTGTTTAAACTCTGCTGTTTGAGTGGTAAGTCTATCAATTAATTTAAAATCTGTTGAGAACTTTAGTTTCTCTACATAAAACTGTCCTAGATTGCTAAGGCAGCCTTTGTTTAGTTTTTCTCTAATATTATCAAAGCCCAGTCGGACTTCTAAGTTTTCTGGATAAATCATAATAAGTGTGAAATTTGAAATAGAATGAATTTGAAAAGGATAACAAAATTAAGGCATCAAGGGAGGTACTTGCCTAATATGTTTATCCGCAGAATTTGGAGGTAAATTCAGATTTTATGAAAAATTCTATTCATCTCTGCAAAATTAGAGTGATTCATTGGTATATTCAAAGAAATAAATGATTTTTATTTTTGTAACTTCTTAAAAAAGAAGAATTATAAGGATACCCAACAACTAAAAAGAGCTTGGCACATCAACAGAAAAAAGATATTTTGGCAGAAGTTCGAATTGTAGAGGAAGCAAAGAAAAACCCTCAACGATTCGGAATATTGTATGAGCGATATTATAAACCCATCTATTTGTTTATTTATAAAAGAATTGATGAGGAAATGATTGCAGAGGATATTTGTGCTCAAGTTTTTTTGAAAGCCATGCATAATTTATCCAAGTATACTTACAAGGGAGTGCCATTTTCTGCATGGTTGTATCGAATCGCTTTGAATGAAACAAATCTTTATTTTCGAAAAAATAAAACACGTAGAGCTGTTTCTCTAGAAGACGCTGGGATTTATCGACTAGGAGAGGAGCAAGTTTTTGAAGAAGATGAATATGAAGGACAAATTCATCAAACAATTGAATGTATCAATCAATTAGCTGAAAAAGAGGTAGAGCTGTTGGAACTACGTTTTTTTGAACAACGTTCTTTTAAAGAGATTGCTTATCTGCTAGGTATCAATGAGAATACAGCAAAAGTGCGTTCGCATCGATTAATTGAAAAGATGAAAAAAATTATTAGAAGAGATGGAAAGTAAATACAAAATAAATGTAAACAAACCAATGCCTTCTGATGAGGAAATTAATCAGAAAAAAGACTTTTCTCGATTAATGAATACTTATGAAGAAGTGCACAAGAATCCTCATAAGTTTATGAATAATCGTCATAAAAAAATGAAATACATTATGGCAATTGTAGTAATTATTGCAGTTGCTCTTGCTCTTTATGTGAGTGGTTCTTAGAAATAAAAAAGGCTTCTTATTTTGATAAATAGGAAGCCTTTTATTTTGTGATATTCAAATATTAACCTTTATAATTGTTTAAGGCATCAATTAATTTGTCAATTACTTCTTCTGAAATTGCAGGGAAGTTAGCGATACGAATTTGAGTTGTTTTGTACTTTCCATATCCAGATCCTAATACTAAATCGTAAGGTTCTAAATATTTGTTTAATTCACCTACAGGAGTCTTTGTTGTAGCAACAACTACAGTTTCCGAACGATGCTTTTTGTTTTCTACTGCAAAACCTAGTAAATCACTACTTTCAATAAATGAATATAGCTTTTCTGCTTTTCTCTTAGTTTCTTCACGAATTGTTTCGATTCCTTTGTCAACCATTGCTTCTGCAACTTTCGCAAATGTAAAAATTCCTAATACATTTGGTGTCGCAGGTGTTTGGTAATCAGAAGCTTGTTTATACAATCCTGGTAAAGCATGATGAGGTCCAATCAATAAACCTTTATCAGCTAAGCTTTTTGCCTTTTCTACACATTTATCATTTACAATCCATACCCCTAAACCAGAAGGCATTCCAAAACATTTTTGTACAGAAAAGAAAAGTGTGTCTATTTTGCTATAATCAAAATCTGGATGAGGAAGAGAAGAAACCACATCTACTGCAATTAAAGCATTTGGATTCTGTTCTCTAATTGTGTAAATATCTTCTAAAGGAACAGATACTCCAGAACTTGTTTCATTGTGTGTGAAACAAATTAATTCTGTATCAGCGGGGATATTTGCTTCATTAATATCAAAACCTTGTCCAAAAGGAGCATTAAACTCTGTAGCTTCCTTGCCACTTTCTACAGCATATTTATAGAATTTGCTAGAAAAAGAACCATTTGTGAAGTGAAATGAAGTTTTTTCAACACAGTTTTTAATAATTCTTTCCCAAACTTCAGTAGCAGAACCTGTAAAGATAATTTGGAAATTATCAGGAAGATTTAATAAAGTTCTAAGGTTATTATCTGCTGCTTTATAAATATCTTTGAATGTTTGACTACGATGTGATATGCTACAAACATCTTCAATTAGTGCTTGATTAAGGGCTGGAGCCACAGCAGGGTGAAGCTGAGATGGTCCTGGTGCAAAGTATGTCTTATTACTCATGAGCTAACTTTCAGATTTGGTTAAATGTTAGATAGGACAAATTACCATATAAAAAGAGAAAAATAAAAAAGTAATTGGCATAAAAAAAGGATACTGCTTTTGATGCAATACCCTCTTTTTTCGCAATTGATATAAATAATAATTTATACAGTGCAAAATTAATAAAGAATTCTAAACTTCAAAGTACCTTCGATACCTTTAAGTTCTTCTTGTAATGCTTGATCTTGACGTTGGTCAATATCTGTGATAACATATCCCATGCCTTCAACAGTTTTTAAATACTGTCCCAAGATGTTTGCATTATATTTTGCAAGTATTTCGTTGATTTTAGCCAATACTCCAGGTTTGTTCAAGTGAATATGAATCAAACGGTGAGCATCTTTCAATTTAGGTAATTGTAAATTAGGGAAGTTTACACTACCATAAGAAGTACCTGTGTTGATGTAACTAATTAACTTAGAAGGAACATACTCTCCAATGTTTTCTTGTGCTTCAGCAGTACTACCACCAATATGAGGAGTTAGAATTACGTTATCTAATCCTATCAATTCAGACTCAAATGGATCTTTGTTTGTTTTTGGTTCTGTTGGGAATACATCTACACCAGCACCAATTACTTTTCCACTCTTCAAAGCTTCTACCAAAGCTTCTATTTCTACTACTGGTCCTCTTGCCAAGTTTAAGAAATAGCTTCCTTCTTTCATTAAGTCAAACTCTTCTTTTCCGAAGAAGTTTTTATTAGAAGGACGTCCATCTACATGTAAACTAACAATATCAGACTTTTGAAGTAATTCTTTCATAGAAGAACACTTCTTAGCAGTTCCTAATGCTAATTTGTCTACAACATCATAGAAATAAACTTCCATGCCCATTGCTTCTGCAACTACAGATAACTGAGCGCCAATATTTCCGTATCCAATGATACCTAATTTTTTTCTTCTAACTTCAAAAGAGTTAGTAGCAGATTTATTCCATTTTCCTTCGTGCATTCCCTTGTCTTTGTTAGGGATACCACGCATTAGCATAATGATTTCACCAATTGCTAACTCAACAACACTTCTTGTATTACTATAAGGGGCATTGAATACAGCAACTCCTTTCTCAGTACAAGCTTCAAGATCAATCTGGTTTGTACCAATACAAAATGCACCAACAGCCATCAACTTATTAGCATGAGCTAATGCAGTTTTTGTAATGTTTGTTTTAGAACGAATTCCAATAACATGTACATCTTTGATTTTTTCACATAATTCAGCTTCATCTAATGCACCAACTACAGTTTCTACTTGGAAACCTTCTTCACGGAAAGCGGCAGCAGCATCAGGGTGAATATTTTCTAACAAAAGAATTTTAATCTTGCTTTTAGGATAAGATGTAGTAGCCATTGGCATTTTATTTTCGTATAATACTTCGTCAAAACTATAGACTATAAAGTCAGCATTCTTAACAACTTTATCTCTTTTTACGTTCTCACAAAACGCAAAAAACTTCTTTGCTAATCCTGCTTTTCTAATCTCATAATCAGTGTAACCATCACCAATTACAGAAATTTCTCCCTCAATCTTCAAAGACTCCATCAATTTGATTTTTCCTTGATCTTGAGAAAGAGGATTATTATTATCAAAATTTACAATGTTTCCTTCTATATCAAACTCAAATGTATTTGCATATACATGATCAGCAGAGATTCCATAATCTGCTACTACAGGAGTAATGAATTCTTTGAAACCACTCGAAACAATGTAAATATCTTTAGCATTTGCTTTTAAGAAAGCTGTGTTGTTCACAAAAGAAGTAGAAACCAATTTCTTTAATCGTTCTACCAATTCTGTTAAATGTTCTTTCTTTGCATCTAAAATTTCAATTCTTGCTTTTAAGGATTCTAAGAAGGATAATTCTCCATTCATTCCTAAGTTTGTTACATCAGCAATTTTTTTCAAACGCTCATCACGTTCTGGGTGACCTTCTAAGGAAATCTCCCCTAAGATATCAAGAGTTTCTACTTTGATGAAAGTACTATCAAAATCGATAACCAATACTTGTCTGCTCATTCTATTATAATTGAAATATTAGTGAATGCTTAACTATAGATATAAGTACCAAATTTCTTTTTTTTTTCTTAAAAAACCTAAAAAAATGTTGAACTAGGTTTTTTTGGAAAGTAGCTTTTTTTCATATCTCAAAAAGGTTGTGCTTTTCAGCAAAAACATGTAGATTACAACTGTATTTTTACGATACATTATAATTTATTTAAATTTTTAAAATGAACATGAAATCTAAATTAACATCATTATTGTTAGGTGGATTGCTAATGGCTAGTGCTACTTCTTGTGTAGTAAGCTATGAACACCAAGTGACAGGAAATCCTGTTGGTACAAAAAAAGCAGTTGTTAAGTCAAATGGTTTTAAGGCAAACAATGATTATTCAATCCGTAAAGCTGCTAAGAAGGCTGGGATTAATAAGATTGCTACTATTGATATTAAAACATCGGTATTTATTGTACCTTTCTATAAAATTATTGTAACAGGAGAATAAGTTAAAAAATTATGAAAAGAAGAGTATTAGGAATTGCAGCAGTTGCTGTAACTGCATTAATGTCATCTTGTGCTATGACATTACCTGTTACTGTAACAGAAAACCCTATTGGTTCTAAAACTGGTGTATCAGAGTCTGTAGTTATTTTTGGATCTATTTATTTGAATGGAGACTATGGTGTAGCTGATGCTGCTGAACAAGGAAAAATCAAAGGTGGTATTTCTACTGTGGATGAGAAAACTACTAATTATGTGGTTTTCCAGAAGAAAGAAATGATTGTAACAGGAGAATAATTTTTAGAAAGTATGAAAAAGTTTATTGTTGGAGTTTCGTTATTAGCTAGTTTAGCTTCTTGTTCAATGACAGCTATGCCAGGTATGGCTACACAAAATGCTGTAGGTACTAAAGAAGGTATTGCTGAGCGTAAAATTATTTTAGGATTTAGTTTTGGACATACAGATTTGTCTTTGACAACTGCTGCTAAAAATGGAGGAATCACTAAAATTGCTACAGTTGATTATGAAATCGAGGGTGGTTTTTTCTCAACAACTTATAGAGTAGTTGTAACTGGAGAGTAATTTCTTTTTAGATATTCTATATTAGAAACAGGAATAGGTGTAAATCTATTCCTGTTTTTTTATTTATGAAATTTTAAATTAAAGATGAAAAAAATAAGAGTACTAATATTCTTTTTAATAGGTTTATATATGATCTCTTGTCAAGAAAGAGAGACTATTCGTGATGGGAAAATGTCTTTTGGACAAAACTCTTGTTACAAGCTTGATAGTGAGGAAAAGTATTGTAGTGTTATTGATTCTACATTGATGGATAAATATGCTGTTTTTTACAATTTTGATGCAATTCAAATGCCCATAAACCGTGTAGTAGTAAGGTCAAATGATACATTATTTATTGCATTATTAGTAAATGGTGGTATTGATAAACTAAAACAAGCACATAAAACAGTCAGTACACATAAAATTTTAAATACAAAAGAAGAAAATGAAACAGTGTCTTACTTTTTGCAAAGAGATAATCTTTATAATTTTAGATATATTTATAAGAATGAATCATCAGATTTGATATTTTTATTTAATTACATTGGTCAGGATTCGTCACATATTCATAAATTGTACTCATCAGAAGATTATGTTACTGATTGTACTAGTTGTGAATTTTAGATTATGAAAATAACAGTAGAAAGTATCTTAAAGGCACATTTGAATATTCAGAATGTGGTGTACAAAACTGCTACACAATATAACCCCAATATTTCAGAAGTATATAATAGTAATATCTATCTCAAGAGAGAAGATTTACAGCTGGTTCGTTCTTATAAATTAAGAGGAGCATATAACCTTATGAAAAGTACACCTGTTGAAGAACTTAATAAAGGTGTTGTTTGTGCTAGTGCAGGGAATCATGCACAAGGAGTTGCTTACTCTTGTTGCTCTTTGAAAGTGAAAGGGACGATTTTTATGCCAAATACTACCCCTTTTCAAAAAGTGAATCAAGTGCGTTTCTTTGGAAAAGAATATGTTGATATCCAACTGGTAGGAGATACTTTTGATGATGCTTACAATGAAGCTCAGTCTTTTTGCGAAGCTCATAATATGACATTTATTCATCCTTTTGATGATCAAAAGATTATTGAAGGTCAAGGTACTGTGGGAGTAGAAATATTATCTGATGTCTCTCAACCCATTGATTATTTATTTGTTCCGATTGGAGGAGGAGGTTTGGCTTCTGGTGTTGCTTCTTATTTTCAAGGCTTATCACCCAATACAAAGATAATAGGTGTTGAGCCAGAAGGAGCTCCAAGCATGAAAGTATCAGTTGAAAAAGGAGAAGTTACAAGGCTTTCTAAGATTGATAAATTTGTAGATGGTGCTGCTGTCCAAAAAGTAGGAGAGAATACATTTAGTATTTGTAAAGAAATTTTTGCGAAAGAAGGGAATGAAATTATTACAGTTCCTGAGGGAAAAATTTGTACACAAATTTTGAAACTATATTCTGAAGAAGCGATTGTAGTAGAACCTGCTGGTGCTTTGACAGTGGCAGCACTTGATTCTTATAAAGAGGAGATAAAAGGTAAAAATATTGTGTGTGTGGTAAGTGGTAGCAATAATGATATTGGGCGAATGCAAGAAATTCGTGATAGATCATTAATGTATGAGGGGTTAAAGCATTATTTTATCATCCGTTTTCCACAAAGAGCAGGTGCTTTGAGGGAGTTTGTTGGAAAGGTTTTAGGACCCAATGATGATATTACCCGTTTTGAGTATTCTAAGAAAAGTATTAAAGAAGCAGGTCCTGCATTTGTGGGTGTAGAATTGTCTCAAAAAGAAGATTATCAGGTGCTTATTGATAAGATGGAATCTTTTGGTATAAATTATACAGAGATCAATAAAGATCCGATTTTGTATGATTATTTAATTTGATTTTAGATACAAAGATGATTCTGTTTAAAAAGCTTGTAATAAATGTGTAGTTTAAAAACATGTTATTAGTTGTTTTTTACGTTTAAAAATATTTATCTTACAATGGAATTCACTTTACCAACTATCGCTTATGGTAGATGTATATAGATTATATGAAAGAATGCAAGACAACAATATCATGTTGTCTTTTAAAGGAGAAGTTTCTTTTGACTTGGTAAAGTCTGTATTAGATATTCTTGAAGGGAGACTGGAAAAGATAGAAGACAACCCTAAGGTAAAAAAGAAAGTATTTAATATCTTAGTAGAGTGTCTACAAAATCTTGGTCACCACGTAGAGACTAGTGGTCCCGCTGTGGATAGGGATAGCCATGACAATACAGCTTTGTTAATGATATGGACAGAACAAGGTGATTATCGAGTAGCTACTGGTAATTACATAAAAAATGAAAATGTCGAGAAACTAAAAGCACATATTGATAAAATTAATTCTTTTGAAAGTAGACAAGAGTTAAGAGCTTTTTATCAATCAATTTTAGGGAATCAACAATTTTCTGAAAAAGGAGGCGGTGGTCTCGGTTTTATTGATATTGCTCGTAAATCTGGACAAAAGTTAGATTATAACTTTAAACCAGTAGATGAACAGTATTCATTTTTTAGTTTTCAAATTACAATCCCAAAAGGAGCTTAAAACATTAAAATAATAGAAATATGAAGCTATTATCGTTAGAAGGAAGTAATATTACACCAGAAATAAAATTTGACGGAGATATGGGTAAATTGTCTTTAAAAGGCCGCTCTATTCCTGAAAATGCTTTAGAATTTTATCAGCCAATTTTTGAATGGTTGGATGAATATTTGAATAGTCCACAACAAAAGACAATTGTGCATGTTCAATTTGATTACTTCAATACAAGTTCTTCTAAATGTATCTTAGATGTGTTAAAGCGTATTGATAGAATTGATGAAGCTGGTCATGATGTCTTGATTAAGTGGTATTATGATGAGAATGATGAGGATATGATGGAAGCAGGTGAAGATTATTCTGCTTTATTAGAAGCTCCTTTTGAGTTATTAGAGATTGAATAAAACCTCTTAGTTTCTTATGCAAGAAAAGGGAACGAAAAAGAAGAAGGCTAATAATAATGTTTTTGAGAGTGAGTATACCAATCTGAAAAGGGTAACTACTTTCTTGAAAGAGCATAGTGAGGAGATAGATATAGATAATAAGTTTCGTCAAGAGTTGGTTACTCTTTCTAAATCATACAAAGAAACGTTAGATGAAAGTCGCTTAATTACAAAGGTTAGTGATCGTTTGCAGAGAAAAGTTGAAACTGCCAAACAAAAACTAGAAGAAAGTAATATAGAGCTTCAAGAAACAGTAGATGCTTTAACAAAAGCTCGTGTAGGAAGAAAAGCAGCAACAATCGTTTTGATTATTGCCGTCATTTTATTCTTAGTAGTAGAAGGAGTTTTAGAACCTATTATTGATGATTGGGTAGCTCAGAACTTTGACGCTAGTTATACCACTCCTTTTAGCTTGGGTGTAAAATTAATTTTAGCACTACTTTTACGACCAATTGAAATGGTTGTAGAGAAAGCTTTGATGAGAAACACTGCAAAAAAGAAAGTTAACGAATTGAAGGAAGCTAAGTTTGTAAAAAAAGAGCCAAAAGTTGAGGGTAAATAATCAAATAGATTGATTAAAAATATTTTGTAAAAAAGACTGTTCACATAAGAGCAGTCTTTTTTATTTTTATGGGTGACTTTTAAGTTTGACATACATAAAAGTATAAATCAAATAGAAAATATATGAAAGCATTAATTTTTATCTTGCTAATTTTTTCTTGTTTTGTTGGGTTTTCTCAACCGCAGGTAAGAGTGGAGGTTTATTTTCAACAAGATGATTCAAAACTTTCTAAAAAGCTTTGTACAACTTTAGATAGTCTTGTTGATATTTATCGAGAGAATGAATTGGAGAAAATTGTATTGATAGGACATACAAACTCTGATGGTTCTCAGAAATATAATACAGAGTTATCCAAATCTAGGGTAGACAATGTTCAAAAATATCTAATGAAAGTCTATAGTCAACAATTATTTGACATAGGATACAAAGGAGAAAATAATCCGAACTATGATAATTCAACAAGTGAAGGCTGGGTAAAAAATAGGAGAGTCTCCGTTTTGATGATTCATAAACCAGCTTTAGGGAATGGAAATCCACCACCAATGGATAATAATGAAGTATTTAATAACTCTAAAACACTAGAGGAAGTAATTGCAGATTTATTACCAAAACCTCAATCTTACGAAATTGATAATCAGGAAGAAAATATTTTAACAACACAAAAAGGTGTGAAATTATTAATTCCCAGACATGCATTTGGAAAAGAGGAAGAAACAGTGAGAATTGAGGTCACGGAATATCTGACAAAATCAGATATGCTTTTAACTAATTTGACAAGTCAGACTCCTAATCAATTGTTGGAAACAGGAGGAATGTTTTATGTACAAGCCTTTCAAGGAAGTAAAAAAATACCTTTGAGAAAACCACTAGGTATGGTCATTCCCATAAATGGAGAAAAGAAAAAAGGAATGGAGACTTTTTATGGAGATGAGCAAAGAAATGTACATATTCAACAAACAAGTGTCTCATGGGATAATAATCTTAGAAATATAAGAGAAGGAAGTCCTATCATAATTGATGCTAGTAGATCTTGGTGGGTAAGATTTGTTGATTTTTTAAGAGGAAGAGAGCAGGTTACTAATCGTCTTGATGTTACATTTAGAAAAAAAGCATTAGAAAATTCTGGATTGACAGAAGAAGAGAAATTATTAGCAGAAAACTATCTTTTGAATATTGGTAGTTTAGGTTGGATAAATTGTGACCGATTTTATGATGTGAAAAATAAAACAAACTTGATAGTAGGTGACTCTCCAGATGTTAATACAAGAATTTTAATTTTCTTTAAAGAGATGGATGTAATTATGTCTCCTAATTATATAAGGGCTAAATCATCCATTTTTCAGGATATACCTAAAGGAGAAAAAGTTATCGTTGTAGGTCTGAAAAATGATGAAGATCAATTGTTGTTAGCAATGGAAGAAGTTGTTGTTGACAGTAAAAAAGTTAATATCAAATATGAAAAAGTGACCAAGAAGTTATTGCTCGAAAAAATGAGTTTGATTGAAAAATAATCAAAAGAAAAAGGCTTATTGAAAAGTATCAATAAGCCTTTTTTGTATCTATGAATCTATTACTTAAACAAGTTCTAATGACTTGATTACATTTTGGATCTTTTCATCTAATTGAGCATTTACTTGCTCATAATTTTCCTTAGAATCTAAACTTTCTTTTACTCCAAAATAAAATTTGATTTTTGGCTCTGTACCAGAAGGTCTAGCAGAGATTTTTGTTCCGTCCTCTGTAAAGAACTGAAGAACATTTGATTTAGGTAAATCAATTGTTTCTTTTTCTCCAGTCAATAAATTGGTAGCTACTTGGTTTTCATAATCTTTCACAAGAACCAATTTAGAACCATTGATTTCAGCAGGAGGATTTTCTCTAAACTTCTTCATCATTTCTTGGATTTCTTCAGCTCCAGCTTTTCCTTTCTTTGTAATTGAGATTAAATGCTCTTTGAAGAAACCATATTCTACATATAAATCCAATAACAAATCAAAGATGCTCTTTCCTTGATTCTTAGCATAAGCGACCATTTCTGCAATAAAGGCACATGAAGCAATTGCATCCTTGTCTCTTACAGAGTCACCCACAAGGTATCCATAACTTTCTTCACCACCACCAATGAATTGTTTTTTGCCTTCTAATTCTAATATTTTACCAGCAATAAATTTGAAACCAGTCAATGTATTTAAACATTCAACTTTATAGCTTTCTGCAATTGTGTCAATTAACTCAGAGGTAACAATTGTTTTCACAATGTACTCCTTTCCAGTTAATTTATTTTTGTTCTTCCAAGCATCCAATAAATAGTAAATCAACAAACTTCCTGTTTGGTTACCATTCAATAATTGGAATTCACCTTTGTTATTTTTTACAGCAATACCCACACGATCAGAATCAGGGTCAGTAGCCATTACAAGGTCAGCGTCAAGCTCTGTTGCTTTTTTCACAGCAATACTCATTGCTTCTGCTTCTTCTGGGTTTGGATAAACTACTGTTGGGAAGTTACCATCTGGAGTAGATTGTTCTTCTACCAAGTGAACATTTTTGAAACCAAACTTCTCTAATACTTGAGGAACAAGCTTAACCCCTGTACCATGAATAGGAGAGAATACAATTTTCAAATCTGATTGAGCTTCAATAACTTCAGGATATACACTCAATGATTGAATCATTGAAACATATTTCTCATCAAATTCATCACCTAAAGTTGTAATTAAATCATCATTTCCTTCAAATTTAATTTCTTCAATTGATTGAATCTTTTGAACCTCTGTAATTACATTTTTGTCATGAGGAGCAATTAATTGTGCACCATCATTCCAGTAAGCTTTGTATCCATTGTATTCTTTTGGGTTGTGTGAAGCTGTCAAAACAACTCCTGCGTGACAACCAAACTCACGAATCGCAAAAGAAAGTTCTGGAGTAGGGCGTAAGCTTTCAAAAAGGTATACTTCAAAACCATTAGCTGTAAAAACGTCAGCAGTAGTTTTTGTAAATAATTCACAGTTATTTCTACTATCATGAGCAATTGCTACTCTGATCTGAGTACCTTCTTCATAGTTTAGCTTTAGGTAGTTCGCTAAACCTTGTGTAGCCGCTCCAATTGTATATTTATTCATACGATTAGAACCTACTCCCATAATACCTCTTAGACCTCCTGTTCCAAATTCAAGGTCTTTGTAAAAAGAATCAACCAACTCTTCTGTCTGGTCTGTATCAAGTAAATGTTGGATTGTGTTTTTGGTTTCTTGATCATAAGAACCATTCAACCAAGCATTAATTTTTTCTCTGATTTCCTGCTCCATGGCGTATATTTATTAAAAAGTAAATTTCCAAATATTTACATCTATTTAAAGTTAGATAAAAACTTTAGATAAGTAAATATTACGCTTTTTTTTTTAGAACTTAGTCTTAAATTTAAAAGTAATCTAAAATTTGCTTAATAATGGATACAAGTGAAAAAATTGCAATTGCAGTAAGTGAAATTGCTGAAAAACGTAATGAATTAAATAACATGACTTATAATGATGCAAGTTATGATGATGTAGAAGATGATTTACATGATTTAGAGGACGATTTTAACGAAGAATTTGGTGATTTTTTAGAGGAGGTATTAGCTGATGCTCATGCTGATGTAAACTCAGATGCAGATGTATTATTACCTTCTGCTTATTTTGCTCAATCATATATTCAAAAAAATGGAGAGTATGTATTCTCAGGTGATGATGGAGTAGTAATTGATTCAGAAGATTATGATGGAAAAGCAGTCCGCTTAATTTTCTTACCAGATCCAGTACGTATTGTATTGGTTTTGGATGGAAAGATTCAACAAGAACTTTGGACTTTGTAAAAAGTAAAAAATATTCATAAAAGAAATGGTATTCAGAGAAATTTGGGTACCATTTTTCTTTTATCTTTGTTATTGTAATGTAATCATCAATAAAAAATAGTATATGTCTTTATTAATGACTTTATGGATTGCCATAGGAGCATGTGTTAGCTTTGTAGTGGTCTATCTCGCCCTTAACTTTTTCCAAAAGCAGGATTTTATTACAGCAAAACTAAGTCAGCGATTGTTAGCATTTATTTTAGATATGCTTTCACTCAATGCAATTGTTTTGGTTTTGTTTCTTGTATTTATCATTAGAGAAGAAGATCCAAGAACAACTGTGACAAATTATGTCTTGTTAGTTCAAGAACAAACAAGTATTCGTTTTTGGTATGACTTCCGCTATGTTCAAACATGGGTAATTGTTGCTTATGGCTTGTACTCAATCATAGGAGAGTGGTTGTATCAAGGAACTTTAGGACGTATCCGAATGGATTTAAGGGTTTCTTCTGCTAAGTATGAAGAAAATACCAAAGTTTCTCTTTCTAATATCATTATTCGAAATGTGATTAAAACAGTTTCTTTGGGCTTAGTTCTATTGTACTTTGGTTTGTTTGGTTGGTTTGTTTTATTAGCTGCTTATTATATAGTTTATAAAATTGGACTATATGGAAGACTTCCACATGATTACTTGGCACAAACAAGAATTATTAGAGAAGATGAAGAAAAAGTTCCTGTAAAAATGGATGTAGAATATTAAGCTTTATATTTCTTTAAAAAATGAAGAAGGCTGTCTAAATTTTAAGACAGCCTTCTTTTTGGTTATTATTTTACTACTTTGAAAGTTTGGTTATCTACTTTAATCAAGTAAATACCGTGATTTAGGGATCTGAAATCTAATTGGATTTTTAGTACACCTGATTCTAATTTTGCTCCATCTACAGAATACATAGTATACTCTTTTCCATATAATGAGCTATTTACCCATACTTTGTTTATTACTGGATTAGGGAAGAAAGAAACTCCTAAATCATTTGCAGAGTTATTTAATGCAACAATCTCGTCATCTCGTTTTACATTTGGTTGTTCTAGCACAAATGAATAATTGTCAATAGTGTCTTCATCACCATCTATTACCACTTCTTGTTTAATAGATTCACTAGTACCAATGTATTTAATTTCTAACTCATAAATACCTGCTTGAAGACTAGTGAATGAGAAATCACCATAATTATCTGTTGTTGTAAATGTTATTAAACTACCAAAGTAATCATATAATAAGATTATCGCATTTTTTACAGGTATAGGCTCTTTTACTAACTTTCTAGTTTTACCAGATTCTTGACCTTCTTCTGTTTGAAATACCACATTTTTTTGCATGATGCTTAGTCCTGTAAAGTACCCTGCTACAGAAGATGGTTTCACAAAAGAACCATAAGATGGAGTAGGAGCGTTAAAAGTGACTAACTCTATGTCAATATCTGTTTCATTGCTAGTTAATGATAGTTGATCAGCAGTTGTCCATTCATCAGTGTTTCCATAAAAAGTAGGTATTGTTGTTCCTAGTTCTGTAGAAGTTGCATAAGCCATGATATAATACCTTCCTTTTGGTAAATGCTCAAAGTAATAGTTACCATTATCTCCCAATCTTATTGTATCCTCTGCATATACTTCATAACGATTTTCTGGAGAAATATAGAATACACTTACAATTCCTTCATCTAATTCTGCTCCATTAACTAGTACTTTTCCAGAAGTACTATAAACTTCTTTTTCTATGTCAGTAATTTCTACACTTGTATTAGCAGATACTGTACAAACACTATCTTGTGATTGAGCAGTAACACTAACAGAATAAACTCCTGTATTTTGGTAAGTATGTTCTGTCACATTTGCTCGTCCAGTAATTCCATCACCAAATGACCATAAATAACTATGGATAATTCTATCATTATTAGCAATTGCTTTGAAAATAACAGTATTGTTGTTCAAAATAATTGGTTCAATACTTACTCCACACTCTTTCAAACCAATTACAATATCATCACTAGTTTCTTCACACTCTCCATCAATCGTACTTAATGTTAATCTAACTGCTCCAAAATCCTTATCTTCTTGACTTGGTGTATATGTTGTATTGATTGCAGAATCATCATCAAAATCTCCATTTCCACTAGTTGTCCAAATTTGTTGTAAAGCATTATTGATTGTTGCATTAATAGTAATTGATACCTCTGTACTAGATGTATCTTTTATAGTAATTACAGAAGGGTGAGTATCTAAATTGATTGTTAGTGTATCAATATCATGATGACAATAATCATTAGATAATAAAGAATAACCAATTACTTTGATTTGTGCCTTAGTCAATCTCTCGTTTTCAGTAGGGAAATATAAAGAACTATCACTTGCAGATGTAAGAGTGTCTATGTATAAAACTCCATCACCATTCACTCTCCAAAATACAGGATAATGGTCTGTTGTTGCTCTTAATGTGATATAGTTATTACAATTAATTTTGTCGTCCCCAATAGAAAAATTACTTTCATTGGCTGAACCTCCTACATTCATATCTCCAGAAATTGTCCAACTTTTATTGTCAACTAGATTTTTTCTTGCAAGATCTCCATAACAATATTCTAAACCAGTAACATCACCCAAATCAATATTTTCAAGTTGTTGTTCATCCAGTGCAAATAAGAAATTATCATAGTTCTCTACAGATAAATTCGTTCCTGCTAATATCCCATTTATTTGGTTGATGCTTGAGAAATTCCAGTTTCCAATGTTTTGATCAAATGCAAAAGCTGATTGAAACATAGAGTTCATATTTGTAACATTGGATACATTCCATTTACTAATGTCTTGATTGAATACTCCAGCAGCAGCAAACATCCCTTCCATGTTTATCACATTAGAAACATCCCAAGAAGAAATATCACTATTAAAATTACTAGCTCCAACAAACATTCCAGTCAATACAGAATTTTCTTTAAATGACCAATTTTGAAAGTTTCCTTGAAGATTAGTACAATTATTAAACATACTCCTAAATCCAATACACTCTGAAAAATCTGGTATATCAGTAGCTGTGATTTCTAAGTTTTCACAACCATGAAAAGCAAATTCCATGTTTTGCCATTTATTAGAACCCCATTGTTCAACTTTCTTTAATTTTAATTTTTCAGTACCATCACTTATTTTAATGTCAAAGGTACCTCGTACTTCAAGTCTATATTTTTTTCCATTTTCTAGACCATTAATTGTTTCTTGACTTTGAGTAGAGTTGATTGTTCCATTAATAGTAGGATTATCTATTTGTTCATAATAAATCTCATAATTTAATCCAGATCCACCACCAGCAGGATAAATAATAGTACCATCATTCGTCTCCCAAATTGTTACAAAAGGACACTCATCAACATTTGTGTCTCCATCAATTTTCCAATTGTGATCATTTATTAATTGTTGACGATAAGTATCATCACAATATTCCATGCCTACAACTGATACCTCTAAAGTAATATCATTAGGAACAGATTCTGCAGATGCCCAACCAGCTAAAGTAGCTTCATAATTAGCACTTGATAATCTACTATTATTTAATAGACCAACAAGATTAACTCCTTCTTTAAGCTCCCAATTTCCTAATGACCGATTAAATACTTTTGCTGAATCAAACATGTATGACATTGTTTCTACATTAGCTGTATTCCAGTTGCTAATGTCTTGATTAAAAGTATCTGTATACCTAAACATAGAACCCATATCTGTTACTTTAGAAGTATTCCAGTTACTAATGTCTTGGTTAAAAGCCCTTGCTCTATTAAACATAGAATTCATATTGGTGACCTTAGAAACATCCCAAGAAGAAATGTTTTGGTTAAAAGAACTTGCTCCAAAAAACATTCCTTCCATGTCCATTACTCCAGATACGCTCCAGTCACTGAAAGTTCCATTAATACTTGTCACATTATAAAAGAAATTCGATAAGTCAGTACTATCTCCAAATCTCCAGTGAGTGAAACCAACATCAATTGTATTACAATCTCTAAACATAGAAGATAAATTTGCTGAGTTAGGAAATGTCCAATTATTGAGTTGTCCTTGAATAGTACCACAATCTCTAAACATTCCTTGTGCATTTGTACATTTAGAAAGATCCGGTACACCTAATACAATTAAGTTATCACTTCCTCTAAATGCTTCTTCTAAGTTTTCCCATTGATTGATTCCCCATTGTTGAATCTTGAAAAGTGTTCCCTTATCATTTGGATCTATTTTAACACCATAATTTCCTGTGATTCTTAATATATAAGTCTTCTCAAATTGTAAACCAGTAATTGTTGTTTCAGGGTCTGTAATGTTACTGATTGTTGTTTTCTGAGATGGATCATTTTGTAGGTAATATTCAATAGTATAATTAAGGTTTTCTCCATTTCCTGCACCATAAACAATTTCTCCATCAGCAGAACTTGTCCACCATGTTTCAAAATAAGTAACACTAACATCTGCTACAGTACCTCCATTAATTGTCCAATTGTAAGTGTTTCGTAAGTCATCAAGCGATTCTGTGTCTGTATAAGATAAAGTAGAGAGGTCTATGGTAATATTTGAAGGTACATTATCTCCTTCTTTCCAACCTTGTAAAGAGGAGTTTACATTACCAATACTTACTCCACTATTTAGTAAAAAATTAGATAAATCAACATTTTCTTTAAAAGTCCATGCTCCAAGACTTTGATTAAATATTCTTGCTCCATTAAACATACTACTCATTGCTTCTACATTTGAGACATTCCATGACGAAATATCTTGATTGAAGCTTTGAGCATTATTAAACATAAATGACATTTTTTCTACGCTTGAAGTGTTCCATGATGAAATATCTTGATTAAACTTAGGAGTTGCAGAAAACATACGTTCCATAGTAGTTACATTTTGAACATTCCACTCCGAAATATTTCCATTAAAAGTAGCAGCATCCAAGAACATACGCTCCATATTTGTTACACTTGAAACATTCCAGTTTAAATCTTGATTAAATGCTTTAGCAGATAAAAACATTATTTCCATATTTGTAACATTAGCTACATCCCAATCTGAAATATCTCCATTAAATATAGTTGCTCCATTAAACATTCCCTCCATATTGGTTACATTAGAAGTAACCCAATTTGAGATGTCTCCATTAAAATCAGAGGCATTATGGAATGTTTGTACCATGTTTGTAACATTGGACACATTCCAGTCATTAAGGTCTTGATTGAAGGCTCTAGCCGAAGAAAATAGACTATTCATATCTGTAACATTATCTACATCCCAATCTGAAATATCTCCATTGAATATTGTAGCTCCAGCAAACATGAATGACATATCTTTTACATTAGAGACATCCCAATTATTAAGGTTTTGATTAAAACTGGCAGCTCCAGAAAACATCAAAGCCATATTTTTTACATTAGAAACATTCCAATTATTAAGGTCTTGGTTAAAACTAGCTGCTCGATCAAACATTTGTGCCATACTATCAACACGTGATACATTCCACTCAGAAATATCACTGTTAAAAGCAGATGCTCCTAAAAACATTTTGTTTGTCTTCTTTACATTTGATGTTTTATCTCCCCAATTATTAAGGTTTTGATTGAAACTAGTTGCTCCTTGAAACATTCCAGCCATATTGGTAACATTGGATACATCCCAAATGCTAATGTCTTGATTGAATTTTTGAGTATTAAAAAACATTAGAGACATATCCACAACATTAGAGACATCCCAACTAGATATATCAATGTTAAAATTAGTGGCTCTATCAAACATTCTTGTAAGGCTGGTGTTGGGAGCAAAAGACCAATTATCTAAATTTCCTGTTGTCGTATGACAAAAACCAAACATATTTTCGAAATTGGTACATTGAGAAAAGTCAGGAGTATCTGTTGCATTAAAAGCTAGGTTATTACAGCCATAAAAAGCGTTTTCCATACTAGTCCATTGATTAGTACCCCATTGTTCAATACTTTTTAGCTTAAGTTTATTTGTTCCATTACTAATATATATTCCAAAATTTCCAGTTACTTCGACTCTATAAGTTCCTGCTTTTAGTTCAGTAACTGTATATGAAGTGTCTGTAATATTAGAGATGGTACCACTTTCACTAGGTTCATCTACCTTTTCATAATAGATGTCATAATTTAGATTATCTCCTGTTTTCCCTGCATAGTAGGTGAATTGAGAATTGCTTGCATCCCAAGTTGTGATAAAAGCATCAGCATTGGCAAAACATAATTGCGTGATAAAAATTAATAAAAAGCTGTAAATCAGTCTCATATGAAATATTTTTTAAACATAAAACGAATTTACAGAGAGTGAATAAGATAAACAAATGCAATGAAGAGTTTCATGACATTATTATATTGACGAATAGACTTTTTTTATAAATTGCGTAATCAATTGAATAAAGATCATGTTATACCAGCTCAAAAAGATTTTATTTTTTTCAATCATTAGTTTATCCATCATTGTAGCGTTTGCTCAAATTCCTCCAAATGATGATTGTGCTAATGCTACTATTTTAGATGTATATCCTATTTGTTCATCTTCACAAGGAACAGTTGCTAATGCAGGTGCAGAACGATATAATCAAGATGTTTACTATCAGTTTGTTGCTCAATCAAGAACAACAAGTATTGAGGTGTATACTGATTTTGATGCGAGTTTATATCTGTTTGAGAATTGTGATGATGTGAATTCAATTTATTCTACAGATGAATTTTATGAAAGGAATACAGAGGTCATTACCACAACTGATCTTATTCAAGGAAATACATATTATATTGCAATTGCAAATTATGAGGAAACTACTAATGCTCCTAATTTTGAAATTTGTATTCATAGTTCATTTCCTTCTATAAAAGAAATTGCTTTTGACCCTATCAAGGATGTATTTGGTTCTCAAGAATCCATTGAGAATGATGTCTATTTACCAAAATTCAAAGCTATTGACTATGATGGTGATGGAGACCTTGATTTGTTTACAGGTTCAAGTTTTCTGCTGAATGATAATGGAGAGTTTTCAGAGAAGACAATCTCCTTGAAACAATCAACTCCACTGACAGCATTGAATGGAGAATTCTTTTTCTTAACATTGGGCTCTTTGTATGAAGTATTAGAAATAGAAGACTTGAACAAGGATGGGAGTAGTGACCTATTCTTGCTTAATGATAATAATCGCATTGAATTATATTCCAATGTGAATACAGAAAATAGAAATTGGTTCTATGAAACTCCTTTGAATATTGAGAATGAAAATGTACAAAAATTAACTTTTTTAGATTTCAATAATGATGGATATAAGGATTATGTGATAGGTACTGATATTGGTTTTAAGATTTATCGTAATTCTGGAGATTTTAATGATGATCCAACTTTATTGTATGAGCACTTTTATACTGGCCTTACCAAAGAAGCGGGCAGCACTGATTTAATAAGTGCAGACCTCAATAATGATAGACTGATTGATCTTTTCAATGGAACATCATTTTTCTACCGCACAAGTACAGGCTTTGTTCAAGAAGATAAAATCAAATATGAAGAATATTTTTTAAGTATTAAAAATACAACACTTACTGATTATGATAATGATGGAATTATAGAAGTTTCGGGAGAAATTGTTCACAATAAAGATTTTGTGTCCCAAAAAAGCCTTACAATAGAATTAGATGTTATTGAGTTTCATGATAATTATGCTATTGAAGATATTGATTATGATAATGATGGGCAACTAAATAAGATTTTATCAAATGAAGATGGACTTTTCTATGATAAAAAAACAGAATCAAATTTGGTCTATACTTCAAGTAAAACATTTTTACAATCATTGGTGAAGTATACTGGTGATATTAACCGAGATGGAACGCCAGAAATAATTCTATATGATAAGCCTAATAGTACATTATTATATTATTCTTTCTTTCCAAATGCTACTAATAAAGAACCTCAAGCTCCTACTAATTTAAGTTATGAAGTAAAAGATAGAAACATTGTTTTTACATGGGAGAGTGGTAGTGATAATGAAACTCCTTCAGAATTATTAGAATATAATTTAGTACTGACTTCAAAAGGCTTTTTTGACCAGTTAGCAGAAGAACAAGGACTGACTGAGACAGTGGAATTAGCCAAATTATTAGGTCTATACAATACTTCCTCTTTGTATGGAACAATCTTGTCTTCTGATATTGACACTTCAGGAAATGAACTGATAGAAAATATACAAGTAGCAAACTTAGGTTTGCAAAAGACTTTCACATTAACACCAAGCATAGAATTTTATTCATTAGATGCTTATTTGTTTGCTATTGACAAAGGAGGTTTGATTTCTTCCAATTATGCGCATGTTAGTATTGATGAATATACTCATAAGCTTTTTGAATCCAATAAAAATGAATTAACCGATTTCTTGAATTATCCTCAATTACAGGTTGCAAATTTTAATGGAGATACTGCATGGGATATTTTGATGAATGAACGATTGTATGGGAGTTTGAGTGATCACGAAGGAGGAAAAGTTTTTTGGAATTCACAAGCAGAAACATTTTCATTTCCTTCTTCAACCTCTTCTAATGGGAATTTTGTAAGTGATTTGGGGGATTTTAATAATGATGGTCAACTAGACTTTTTGAATATCAATAGTAAGAATAATAGTACTTCTATCTACACTAATGATAAGGCTACTTTTACTCAAGTTTATGAACAAAACCTTACACAAGAATATCAAAAAGATGATGAATTTGTCACATATCAAAATGCTGTGTTTGGAGATTATGACAGTGATGGAGATTTAGATTGTATAATACCTGATAATGATGGCTTACCAAGTAATGATGTAAATGATAAAGTTCGATTATTGAAAAATAATGAAGATGGTATTGTTACAGAGGAGATCGAACTGAAAATTCTTTACTTTTTTGATTATGATCAAAATGGAGAAAAGGATGTAGTTTGTGTAAGAAGCGAAGAAGGTATTACTTATTTAGAACTTTGGAATAGAAAAGGTAGTGATTTTACGTTCAAACAACAATTGATGGAATTGGATGCTAATTCAATTAACAACCCACATTTCAAATTCGAGAGTTTGGATATGGATGCTGATGGTATATTTGAATTAGTTTTTCATGAAGTAGATTTACCACAACTTACGATTTTTAGAAGAGACCCTTTTGGGAATTATAACATTCAGTTAAGAAGAGAAAGGTTGGTGTTGTTGGATTATGATAATGATGGTTTGGTCGATTATTTTGATTTCTCTGAAAATACAAGACTTTACAAAAACTATGGAAACTGGAACTTTGCACCAAGTCCTGTGATTTTTGACTTTCTTCAATTATTAAATGGTGATGATGTTTTTGATGATGTCTCTGTAATCAGTTCTTTGGAATCTATTGACAAAGACAGTACTTTTAAAATCAATGGATTGAGTATTGACTATGATAATGACAGTATTGCTGATATTCTTTTTTCGACCACTAACGGATTTAATTTTTATAAAAATAATTCATCAATAAAAAATGTAGCTCCAACCATTCCTCAAGATTTATTGGCTAATACTTTTGAAGATACTGTAAGTCTAACATGGGAGAAATCGATCGATCCTAATAATGAGAATAGTGGACTTTCTTATAATGTACAGATTTGGGATAAAGAGACTGGAGAATACATTACTCCAATTCATTCAAATGAAGATGGTAGATTATTATTAGCTAATAAGTATACAACAAATACCAATCAGTACATTTTGAGAAACCTTGCTGATGGGACTTATTATTGGAAGGTTCAGGCAATAGACCCAACACATTTGCCTTCGGCTTTTTCTGTAGTAGATAGCTTTGTGGTGAACTTAGTTCCAGAAATTACATTGGATCGTGATACTATTTGTAATCATACGACTAGCAAAATTACTTTTGATCCACCGAGCGAACATTACAAGTGGACAATAGAAGGAGGTGAGATTGTAGATAGTACTTTGAATAATGAAATTACCATTAAGTGGAAAGAAGTAGGGAACCATAAAGTTGTATTAACCAATACTAAATTTAATTTATCTGTAGAAGATTCTGTTTTGGTGATTGACAATCCTTCTCCAATAATTAATACTAGTTTTGAAAATGCTCAAAATCCTCTAGAAGTGACTTTTTCAACGAATACAACATTGACAAAAAATAGTATTAACTGGACTATTGAAGGAGAAAACTATAATTCGGATTCAGCAATTTATACATTTCCAATTCATGCAGTATATGAGGTTTCTGTGAATATTGAATATGAGAATGAGTGTAAAAATTTAATTACAGAATCTATTGATATTTCTAAACCTAAAATCAATGGATCTACAAGTGTTTGTGGAGAAAGAGAAGTCATGTATACTGTCACACCCAAAGGACGTGCTTATGAGTGGGATGTTGTAGGTGGAACTGTCATAGAAGAATATACAGATTCAATTAAGGTGC
Source organism: Cytophagales bacterium (assembly GCA_024232295.1). GTDB lineage: Bacteria > Bacteroidota > Bacteroidia > Cytophagales > JAAEPT01 > JAAEPT01. Next base: position 1,467 of record JAAEPT010000002.1, on the reverse strand, counting down.
TTTGGTCTCTTGCCACTGAAAGTCAATATGTAAAAACTCTAAATACAGAGATTAATCAATTTGATTCTGTTGTAGTGAAAGTACATCAAGAACCTGTTACTAGTTTTGTTGTTCCAGAAAATATTGGTACAAACTCATGGATTAATTTTGAAAATACTTCTTCATTTGCTGACTCTTATACTTGGGATTTTGATGAAGTAGACAATACTTCTACAGAAGAAAATCCAAGTATTGTTTTTAATAATATTGGTCAGCATACCATTGTATTGACTGCCTCTACAGAAGAAGGTTGTGAAAGCAAACACCAAGAGTTTGTTTCTGTGTCAGACAATATTGCTCCAATTCTAATTTCCAATTTTTTAACTCCTAATGATGATGGAGCAAATGATGTATTAAAGGTGAAAAATATTGAGCGTTATCCAGAAAACACATTGATTGTCTATAATGCTTGGGGACAAGAAATTTATCGACAAGAAGCTTATGATAATTCATGGGATTTGAGGATAGATGGGGAATACATTGAAAATGGTCAGTACTTGTGTAAAGTAAAACTGAATGAGTTTGATCAGGTTTTTGAACAAATTATCACAGTTTTAAAGTAAAAGTGATGAAAAAGATAATTACTATTTTATTGGTAGGAATCACAGTATTTCAAATGGGTTTTGCTCAAGAAGTACTGTTTACCAACTTTAAATTTACTGATGGGGTAACACAGTTTCCTGCCCTAACAGGAAGTAGTGGGGGTTCCATATATGCTTCTAATTGTACAGGTTTGGGGCTTAGTGGAGCAGGAAAGTCACAATCTTTAGGAACACATTTTCTTTTTTCCAAACAAAGGTTGGGTTTAGGAGTTTCTGTTTATCATGAACAATTGAATGTACTAGAAAACTATCATATTGCTCTTCAAAAAGCATATCATTTGCCTTTGGGCAAACAACGCTTTTTATCTTTTGGCTTAAGCTCTGAAGCAAATTTAGCTACAATTAATACCAATAATTTAATTGAAACTGATTTAACAGATATTGAATTAACAAGAAATAGAGCATGGTTAATTGATTTTGTACCTTCATTTGCTTTTCATGGTGAGACATTCAAAATAGCTTTTGCTCACAATCGAGTATTAACCTCATTGAACCGAGAGATACAAAATACTTACCTTACTTCTTATACAAATCTATTGGCTTTGTACAAATGGAAGGTATCTTCTAACTTAACTTTTGAACCTTCTTATACACTTCGATATAGTGAAATACAACAGGGCTTTAGAAATGATATTCAACTAATGACAACCATTGCTCAACAATACTTTGTGGGAGCAACATGGAGAAGTGAGCAAGTAATTAATGCTTCTGTAGGAATGCAAATTGCTCATCGTTATGTAGTGGGATATACTTATCAAAGTTCTTTGGGAGAACTAACCTCTTTGTATGGTGCCAATACTCACGAAATTACGTTACGTTATAATTT
>JAAEPT010000001.1 GCA_024232295.1 Cytophagales bacterium | reverse complement strand
TGACAATTCCTTATGAATTGGCTTATGGTCCAAGAGGTTCTGGTAAAATACCTCCATATAGTACTTTAATTTTTGAAATGGAATTGGTACGTATTGTAAAGTAATTGCATTTAAATACTGAAGTCATTTAAGGTTTTGTTGAGAAACTACAAATAATTATCTGTATTTCAATTAGTTAACATCTACTTTGATTAGTACTATAAATATCTAACTAAAAGTAAGAATGTTTTGCTGTAAATCAGTCAGTTACACAGTTATTAAACCTAAAACTTTAAATCACTTCACTAAAAGAGAAAGCATTAATCAAAAGGTTAATGCTTTTTTTGTGCTTTCTGATATAGCCACAATTCATTTTGTTTGTTCAAAATGTACACTTGTTGATTTTGTATGGCAAGTAGAGAAGGGGTAGAGGTTGTGTGTAGAAATGTATAATGTTCATGTAAAAAAAGATGATAACATTGTATCTGTTCATTTTCTAGCCAATAGATATAATCTCCTTCCAATGCAAAAGACAGGCATTGTTTGAGTGGAATTTGATATTTGAATGTTCCCCAGTTGTCAAAAATAATGAAATTACTTTCTGTTTGAAGAATGACTAGGTTTTGATGAAAGGTAATGTTTTTGAATTCTTGGTCAGCAAAGTCAAATAATAAGAGTGAAGTTTCTGATAGTATATTTTGAGTACGATAATCAATCTTTTTGAGCGATAAATTTTCACCATCAATTAACCAAATATTTTGTTCATTGTCCACACAAGCAAGTTCTATAAAGCTTTCTTGTGAAAAATGTATTTCACTGTGTTTGGTCAAAAATCGATTGAGAATCGTAATATTTTGAGTTTCTTGACTAAATAAAAAAGTAGTTAAGTTATTGTGTTGAAATGAGTGAATTGATTGGTTATAATCACTATGATATTGCTGAATTGTATCTAGTGATTGATTTTGTTGACAAAGATGATGAGAGCTTGAAAAGTAAAACTGATGTTGTGGTGTGAAAATCATATTTTGAATTTCCTCTTCAATCATAATTCTATGTTTCTTCACAAATATTAGAGAATCTTGAGCAGATAACTTTAGGTTTAGTGAAAGCAAAGAAATTAATAAGAACCACCTCATAGTTATTTCTCAAAAACTAGTCTTTCTACTTTTTTTCCATCAAAGCTGGTATAAGTATAATCTGAAATCCATTCTCCTAGATTGATATAAGTACTATTTTCAGCAACTGATAATTTCATGGGATAATGTCTGTGCCCGAAAATAAAGTATTGAATACTATTGTCAACTGTTTGATGATATTCTCTACAGTATTGCAAAAGCCATTCTTCCTCCCCAAAAAAAGTTTTGTCACTATCTCCATGACTTGCCCTACTTTTCTTTGACCAAGCATCTGCAACACCAATTCCTAAATTGGGGTGCACACGAGCAAACAACCATTGACAAAGTGGGTTTTTGAATACTTTTTTGAGTGCTTTATACCAAAAATCTTTTGGTCCCAAACCATCACCATGTCCTACCAAGAAAGGAGTATTGTTAAATAAAAATGTTTGTGGGTCTCTGTAGATTTGTGCTCCTATTTCCTTTTCAAAATAATCGAACATCCACATATCATGGTTTCCTGTAAATAATACAATAGGAATTCCTCTATCACTTATTTCTGCTAGTTTTCCCATGAAGCGAATTGCACCTTTGGGAACTGCATGTTTGTATTCAAACCAAAAATCAAAAATATCTCCTACTAGAAAAATTGCGTGAGCTTCCTCTTGAATAGAAGAAAGCCACCTTACAATCTTTTTTTCTCGTTGTAAGCTGGCTTCATAAGTAGGTGTCCCTAAATGAAAATCTGAGGCAAAAAATATTTTTTTGCCTTCAGGAATTTCATTAAATAAATCAATCATTAATCTTCTTTATTATCTTCTTCTGTAGTTTTCTCTTCGATAACTTCAGCAGTTGTGTCTTCTACCGCATTCTCATTCAAAGAATCTGTATACTTTTGGTAGTTTGTACGTTCATCAAAAGGACGCTCTCCAATTAGTTTTACTAAATCTGCTTGGAAGATAACCTCTTTATCCAAAAGCTCTTGAGCAATTGTTTCTAAAGCTTCCCTATTTTCTCTCAATAAAGCCAACGTACGATCATAAGCATCAGAGATAATCTTTTTCACTTCTTCATCAATTGCTTGTGCAGTAGCATCAGCATAAGGCTTGTTGAAACTATCGTTTTGTTCCATTTTGTAGAATGAAACATTACCAATTCGCTCGTTCATACCATATACAGTTACAATTCCATAAGCCATTTGAGTAATACGTTCAAGGTCACTCAATGCACCTGTAGAAATACGTCCAAAGATGATTTCTTCAGCAGCACGTCCACCCAATGTCATACACATTTCATCAAGCAATTGCTCAGTAGTATATAAGAATTGTTCTTTTGGTAAATATTGAGCATAACCCAAAGCAGCTGTTCCTCTTGGTACAATACTTACTTTTACCAAAGGATCAGCATGTTCTAAGAACCAACCTGCTACAGCATGACCAGCTTCGTGATAAGCAACAATTTTCTTTTCTTCTGGAGAGATGATTTTATTCTTGTTCTTTTTCTCTAAACCTCCAATTACACGGTCAATTGCATCTTGGAAATCTTGCATCGTTACTTCATCTTTTCCAAAACGCCCAGCAATCAAAGCAGCTTCATTACAAACATTTGCAATTTCTGCACCTGCAAAGCCTGGAGTCTGAGTAGCCAGTTTATTAGCTTTATCTTCTTTATTAGAAGACTTAATGTCATTTAAGTGAACCTTGAAAATTGCTTCACGACCAATAACATCCGGCTTGTCAATACTAATTTGTCTGTCAAAACGACCTGGACGCAATAGTGCATTGTCAAGGATATCCATACGGTTGGTAGCCCCCATGATGATAATACGAGAGTGTGTTCCAAATCCATCCATTTCAACTAATAAAGAGTTCAATGTATTCTCTCTTTCGTCATTTCCACCAGGCATTTGCCCTTTACCACGAGAACGACCAATTGCATCAATCTCATCAATAAAGATAATACAAGGAGCTTTTTCTTTAGCTTGCTTAAATAAATCTCTTACTCTGGCAGCACCAACTCCTACAAACATTTCTACGAAGTCAGAACCTGATAAAGAGAAGAAAGGTACACCAGCTTCTCCAGCTACAGCTTTTGCTAATAACGTTTTACCTGTTCCTGGAGGTCCTTCAAGTAATACACCTTTAGGAATTTTACCTCCTAATTTTTCGTATTTCTGTGGTTTTTTTAAGAAATCAACGATTTCTTCAACCTCAACTTTTGCTTCGTCAAGACCTGCAACATTCTTGAATGTGATGTTGATTTTGTTTTCTGTGTCAAATAAAGAAGCTTTTGATTTTCCGATGTTGAAAATCTGTCCACCACCAGAACCACCACCAGTCATTCTTCTCATTAAGAAGAAAAATCCAACAATTAAAAGAATTAAGAAACCATAATTTAATAAGTTTCCAATGCCTTCTTCTCTAGAGAAACTAGGTTTGATTCTATCCTTTTCAGGAATTTTAGCTGTTAGCTTTTCATAATAGGCATAAAAACTTTCATCACTAGAAACCTCAAATTTGTAGTGAGGCCCTTTCTTTTGTGTTGTGTAGTTGAAAGGTGATTTCTTTTTATCTTTATTGTCTGCAGTTACAGCTTCTTTTGTTTTGGTGACATAAACTGTAAAACTCTTGTTCCCATGATCTACCAAGCGAATTGCTTCAACTTTTTTGTTCAAGACATCTTGATCAAATTCTTTTAGGCTTTTCAAAGATTTGGTAGTGTCACTTCCCAAGAAAAATAAGAAGATTAAACTAATTCCAAGTCCTGCGATAACCCAAAATTGGAAATTGGGCTTTTCACCCGGATTTTTTTTATTTTCTCGCATAGTTAGAAAATTATCTAAATTTTTATGTTATACATTTTCGATACGAATGATTTTTGCATCACTCCACAATTCTTCTAAAGCATAAAATTCACGTGAATCTTTTTTGAAAACATGTGCTACCACATCTTCATAATCTAATAAAATCCATTCACGATTCATTTTTCCCTCTACCTGCCATGGGTGTTCAGCATGAGCCTCTTTTACTTCTTTCTCCACAGAGTCAGAAATAGCCCCAATTTGCGTATCAGAATTACCGGAACAGATAACGTAAGCGTCAGCTACAGAACTATTAATGCTTTTAAGGTCAATAATAATAATATCCTCTGCTTTCTTTTCTTGCATTCCGTGAACAATAGTATTAATTAATTCGCTTGAATTCATGTCTTAGAATTGATTATTTTTGTCTTTGCTAATTCTTGCGAAAATACAAAATACTTGTGAATAATGTTATCAAATGAGCATCTTATCGGAAAACATTTTTTGAAAATCAAAGAATGTGCATCTACCAATACTCTTGCCTTGGATTTTTTAAAACAATCGAAAGAGGTGAATGGTTGGGTTTTTGTCACAGAAGAGCAAACGAAAGGTAGGGGTCAAAAAGGAAATACTTGGGAGTCTGAGTCTCGCCAAAACCTCACGTTTTCTTTTGTAATTAAACCTTCATTTTTATTAGTACACCAGCAATTTGCTTTGAATTTCTTTGTCTCCTTAGGCATATATGATTTTTTGTCTAAAAAAGTTCCAGAAGCCAATATAAAAGTAAAGTGGCCAAATGATATTTATGTAAATAATCAAAAAATTGCAGGTATTCTCATTGAAAATATTGTGAAATCAAATTGTATTGATGCTTCTGTAATGGGAGTGGGGATTAATATTAATCAAGTTTTTTTTCAATCTGTAGAGGCTCAATCATTACGAAAATTAACCTTACAAAAATATGATTTGGAGTTGTGCTTACGAGAGTTGGTTCAATGCATTAATATTCGTTATCAAGAATTAATTGAATTAGGATTTAAACAATCAAAAAGAAAATATTTGGAACATTTACATTGGTTGAATGAGTCTCATCTATTTTTTGATGTAACACAAGATGGTTTTTTTGAAGGAAAAATTATTGGTGTTGATGATTTTGGACAGTTAATTATCCAAACAACACAAGGACAGAGAGCTTTTGGATTGAAAGAAGTTCAGTTTGTTCGTTAGAAATTCAACAAAACCATAAAAAGCACTACCTTTGCATTGCTAAAGAAAACCCAGTTTGTGAAAGCAAGTTGGGTTTTGTTATTATTAATAAACTCATAAGATTATGGCACAGGAAATTCATTCTTTTGAAGATTTGAAATTAAATAGGCAATTGTTGTCTGCTATCGAAGACTTGGGCTTTGATACTCCTTCTCCTATCCAAAAACAAGCAATTCCTTTGATTCAAGCAGGGCATGACTTGATTGGGATTGCACAAACAGGTACAGGGAAGACAGCAGCCTTTACTTTGCCAACTCTTATGAAATTGAAGTATGCTCAGGGTGAGAATCCAAGAGGAATTATTCTTTCACCAACCAAAGAATTGGTTTTACAAATCAAAGAACACATTATTCAAATGGCTGCTAATACTGATTTGAGATGTGTGGCTTTGTATGGTGGAGTAGGACCTAAAACACAAATTGAAGAAATTAAAAAAGGAGTGGATATTTTGGTGTGTACTCCTGGTAGATTGATGGAGATTTATGCCAAAGGAGCTTTGGTCTTGAAAGATGTCAATACGATGATTCTTGATGAGGCTGACCGTTTGATGGATATGGGATTTATGCCTCAGTTGAGAAATTTGCTAGAAATTATCCCTCATAAAAATCGTCAAAACTTATTGTTTTCAGCTACTTTTCCTGAGAAAGTAGAAGAATTAGCTGGGGAATTTTTAGATTTTCCTGTAAGGGTAGAAGTGACTCCAGAATCTACGCCTGTAGAAACCGTAAATCAAAAGGTATATCATGTTCCCAATTTTAGAACTAAGATTAATCTCTTAGAGAAACTTTTTGAAGATGAAGAAACCTTTCATCGTGTAATGATTTTTGCTAACACTAAAGAAGTAGCGAATAATATCTTTTCTTTTATTGAGCGAAAAGTTACAAAGGATGTTCGTATCATTCACTCTAACAAAGGGCAGAATGCAAGGATTAATGCAATGAAAGATTTTGAAGGAGGAGATGTGCGATTTTTGGTGGCCACAGATGTCTCTGCAAGAGGGATTGATATCAAAGAAGTAAGTCACGTGATTAATTTTGAAACTCCACCAAAATACGAAGATTATGTGCATAGAATTGGTCGTACAGGTAGAGCCTACCATGTAGGTGAAGCCATTTCATTTATTAACAAAGCAGAAGAATATCATTTTAAAGAAATACAAAAAGTAATTAAGATGAATATACCTGTAAGTAAATTGCCAGAAGATTTAACTGTAGAACCTACTCCTCGTCAAGAGAACATTGATATGGAGCGAGTAATTGATAAGTTTAAAAGAAGAGCAGACCCTAACTTTAAAGGAGCTTTTCATGAAAAGAAAAGAAAACCACAAAATAATACATCTCAAAAATCACGTAAAGGTTCTAGTTCTTCTAGAGGAAGAAATAAAAGTACTAGAAGGAGAAGATAGTTAAATAATTGAAAAAGATTGTTTATCGAAGAAAAATAAAACTTCGTCTATGAGTTTTTGCGAAAATCTCTGTTTTATACGAAGTTTACATCATAAGAAATAGAGGTTTTCATAGTTTTCCTCTATTTTCATAGCTGGTTGAAAGATTACTTGGAGCCATAAGATTCCCCATCTTAACTCCAAGTTTTTCTTTTTATAGACTTTTTACCATTAACAAAACTCATAGTAATCCTACAAAATATTATATTTTATATTATCAAATTACTATTTGTCTAAGAAAGTAGTGTGTTTATCTAAACACTTTAGTTAAAAAATGAGATGTTTCTTACATTTGCTCTATGGATTGAGGGTTTTCATAGTTTCCCTCAAGTACCATAGCTGGTTGAAAGATCTTGGAGTTTAGGTTCCCCGCCTAACTCCAAGTTTTTTTATGCCTATTTTTTTATCCTTCATCGAAGAAACTATGTTCACAATTTTTAACTGCTTACCTTTGCAAAAAATCCTTTTGAAGATAAAGTAGATATCAAAATGAGTATTGATTTTAATTATTCTGATAAGTTTCTCAATCGTCATATTGGTCCAAATGATGTAGAGAAAAAAGAGATGTTGGAGGAAATTGGTGTTTCTTCTTTGGATATTTTAATAGAGGAAACAATTCCTGCAAATATTCGTCTCAAAAAAACTTTACAATTACCTGAAGCTATTTCTGAATATGAGTTTTTGAATAAGTTCAAGAAATTAGCTTCAAAGAATAAAAACTATAAATCATATATTGGTTTAGGGTATTATGATACCATTACTCCCCCCGTAATTCAACGAAATATTTTAGAGAATCCAGGTTGGTATACAGCTTATACACCTTATCAAGCAGAAATTGCTCAGGGTCGCTTAGAGGCTTTGATGAACTACCAAACAATGGTAACTGACTTGACAGGAATGGAGTTAGCAAATGCTTCTTTGTTGGATGAAGGAACAGCAGCAGCCGAAGCAATGTCCATGTTTTGGGGTGCAAGAAAAGGAGTACAAAAAAAGAAAAATCGTTTCTTTGTTTCTGAGCTTTGTTTTTCTCAAACAATTGATATTCTAAAAACAAGAGCTTTACCATTAGGTATTGAATTAGAAATTGGAAATCATGAGTTAGTTGATATTGAGGGGGGAGATTATTTTGGAGCTATTTTACAATATCCAGCACAAAATGGTCAAGTGTATGATTATACTGATTTTATTACAAAAGCCCATGATCAACAATTATTTGTAGTAGTAGCTGCAGATTTATTAAGCCTTACTTTATTGAAAGAACCTGGAGCAATGGGAGCTGATGCAGTTGTAGGAACTACTCAACGTTTTGGCGTTCCTATGGGTTATGGTGGTCCTCATGCAGGATATTTTGCTACTCAAGAAAAGTTTAAGCGTTCTATTCCAGGTAGAATCATTGGGGAGTCTGTAGATGTTGAAGGTAACAAAGCCTATCGTATGGCTTTGCAAACTAGAGAACAACACATTCGTAGGGAAAAAGCAACCTCTAATATTTGTACAGCACAAGTTTTATTAGCTGTGATAGCTAGTTCTTATGCTGTTTATCATGGAGCTGATGGAATTTATAATATTGCCAAAAGAGTTCATGAACTAACAAGGTGTTTAGATGAGTCTCTTCAGCAGTTAGGTGTAGAGCAAGTAAATAAAATCTACTTTGATACACTTTTATTGAAGGTAAAAAACCTCGAACTGATTCGAAGCATTGCTGAAAATGAAGAAATCAATTTCCGTTATCTTGACGAAGAAAGAATAGGAATTTCCTTAGATGAAACAGTCAGTAAAAAAGATTTGATTAAGATTATTGAAGTCTTTAGACAAGCCAAAGATGTCATTATAGAAGATGAAAAGTTATTAGTTAAAGAAGTGGAAGAAAATATTCCTGCCTCTTTAGAAAGAACCAGTTCTTATTTGACACATCCTATTTTTAGTACTTGCCGTTCTGAACATCAAATGTTGAGATATTTAAAGTCTTTAGAAAATAAAGATTTGTCATTAGCTCATTCAATGATTCCTTTGGGTTCTTGTACAATGAAGTTGAATGCAACTGTTGAAATGATGCCAGTTACATGGCAAGAGTTTGGAGGTTTGCATCCATTCGTTCCTGTAAATCAAGCGGGTGCTTATAAAGAGTTATTTAAAAAGACAAATAGATGGTTGTGTGAAATTACAGGATTTGCTGGGATTTCTTTTCAACCAAACTCAGGAGCACAAGGAGAATATGCAGGTTTATTAGTCATTCAAGCATATCATAAAAATAATGGAGATGAGCATAGAAATATTGCTTTAATTCCTTCGTCTGCACACGGAACCAATCCTGCAAGTGCAGTAATGGCAGGAATGAAGGTGGTAGTTGTAAACTGTGATGAGCGAGGAAATATTGATTTGAATGATTTGAAATCAAAAGCAGTTCAGTATAAAGATTCTCTTTCTTGTTTGATGGTTACTTATCCTTCTACACATGGAGTATTTGAAGAAAGTATTGTAGAAGTATGTGAGATAATTCATGAAAATGGAGGACAAGTTTACATGGATGGGGCAAATATGAATGCTCAAGTAGGATTGACAAGCCCTGCTAATATTGGAGCAGATGTTTGTCATTTAAATTTGCATAAAACATTTTGTATTCCTCACGGTGGTGGTGGCCCTGGAGTGGGCCCTATTGGAGTAGTGAAACATTTGACGCCATTCTTACCTGCTCATACTTTGATTAAAGTGGGAGGTAAAGAAGGGATTTCTGCCGTATCCTCAGCCCCTTGGGGAAGTGCTAGTATCTTGCCTATTTCCTATGCTTATATGTCATTAATGGGTGGTGATGGATTGAGAGCAGCAACAGAATATGCTATTTTGAATGCTAACTATATCAAAGCTCGATTAGAAGAACATTATGATATATTATATACAGGTGCTAATGGTCGATGTGCCCATGAAATGATTGTTGACTTTAGAAGCTTCAAACAAACAGCAAATATTGAAGTAGAAGATGTTGCAAAGCGTTTGATAGATTATGGATTTCATGCACCTACAGTTTCCTTCCCTGTAGCAGGTACGCTAATGATTGAGCCAACAGAAAGCGAATCAAAAGCAGAATTAGATCGTTTTTGTGATGCCTTGATACAAATTAGAGCAGAGATAAAAGCAATTGAAGAAGGCGTAGTTGCTCAAGAAAATAACTTGTTGAAAAATGCTCCTCATACAATGGATGTAGCATTATTAGGAGAGTGGGAGAGATCTTACACAAGAGAAGAGGCAGTATATCCATTACCTTATGTGAAAACGATGAAGTTCTGGCCTTCTGTCAGTCGTATTAATAATGCACATGGAGACAGGAATTTGATTTGTACTTGTTCTCCAATAGAAGATTTTATGAATTAAAATTGAAAAAATTACTTTGTTGTCTTGCATTTCAAAAAAAGAGTCGTACCTTTGTGACCGTTATCTAATAAGACAACAAAATAATTTAGAGAGTTGGCAGAGTGGTCGATTGCGGTGGTCTTGAAAACCATTGACTGTAACAGGTCCGGGGGTTCGAATCCCTCACTCTCTACAGAGCAGAAAGCCTTAGTTTGAAAAAGCTAAGGCTTTTTTGTTTGTGTAATTTTTGAGCATTTGTTGTATTGGTAAAGGTGTTGCAAATGTTAAACAAGTTTAAGGACGATTTATAAAATAGCCCAAGTGGGAATCTGCAACTCCAAGTGGACTTTCAAATAGTACTACACCTTAAGTTAATTATATTCGAAGTGTTTTTTTTACTTAAATACATAATATTATGATGAATAAAATAAATGATCACACACTTATGTTTTGGTTTAGTGAATATGCTACACATGAACAAATAATACAAAAAATTAAATCTATCTTCATTATTAACAATACGTCCGTCATATTTCACTTAAGTATCCAAAAATAGAAAAAACAGGTTAAAAGGAGTAACAACACAACTTCAACCTGTTTTTTTATGAATGACTTACTCAACCCTTTAAAGGAGATCATAACTCACAAATCACTATATGGAAGATTGATTCATGTAGTTCAATCCAGTGGAAGCCTTCAGTGGAAAGGAATACATTGAGGTAGAAATGGGGGATGAATTGGAAGTAAGTATTCAAGTGCTATTGACAGAAGCTATTGCAGAAGGTAATAGTAGACCTTTGTTGAAAGTATGTTTAGAAGATGAAAATGGACTTATTCGCTTAAATGATCAAGCTTTTTGGTTTGCTAAACGAGTAGATGGAAGTAAAGTAGGAGAATGGCAAAAACTTACTTATGTTTACAAAGTACCAAATGATCCACAACTCCAAAATAAAAAGCTAAAACTAGCTGTTTATGGATGGAATCCAAGTGCTACAGAGGCTTACTTTGATGATTTGGCAGTTAGCCAAAAAAGAACAGCAACAGAAGACTTAACAGTTGCCACTACTGATGTGATTTCATGGACAGACTATTATGCTTTTGGAGCTCCAAAGGTGGCTAGATGTTTTGAGAAGAGTGATGGATATCGTTATGGATTCAATGGAATGGAGAAAGATGATAAAGGAAAGGGAAGAGGGAATTCTTATACTACTTACTTTAGACAATATGATTCACGATTAGGAAGATGGCAAAGCATTGATCCAAAAGGAACATCTTTTCAATCTCCATATCTATCAATGGGAGGTAATCCTATTTTATATATGGATCCTTTAGGTGATACTACTCATATATTCTCTTCTGAAAATGGAAAATATTTAGGTACAGAGTTTGGGGACGAACAATCCAATAAAAAGTTGAAGAATGAAGTACATTTTATGACTGAAAGAATGTATAAAGATGTAACAAATTTGTTAGATAATAGCGGGATTACTGATAAAGGAAAAAGAGAAATGATGTATAGAATAGGGTCAGATTTTTTCATAGATAAAAAAAGTGCAGATGATTTTGAGAAAATAGCACAAGAATCAACAGCAGCTAATAATGGATATGGACAAGAAAAAGGGTTTATAGCTTATGTTTCTCCAACAAAACGTTTAAGGTTTTTTGAAGTAGAAGATTCTGAAAGTACCTCTAATTCTATTGCTTTAAAACCTGTAGTGGAAAGTAATACTGCAGGTGCTTCTTTAGAAACTTGGATTGTAGGAGCTGGACATACTCACCCTGAAGATTGGATGCAAGCCTCTGCTTATTCAAATGAATGGGAAAAACTATTGCACTATGGGGAACCCAGTGATCCAGGATTTAATGGGTTAGGCTACCTTACTATAAAAGATTATCAACCTATTCTTCGTGATGTGCATGGAAATTATAGACAATCATTAATGTTTATCTCTACAACAGCAGGATTAACAATTTATTCTTCATCTACTACTGTTGGTACAATAGAAAAAGATAGAACATATGCAGAAACTGTCAAGAAAATAGAAAATTTTGTAAGACCTAGTCGCAAGAATGCATATATATTATATAGTTTCTTTGAGAATTAAAATGAAAAAAATAATTTATTTAGTGTTTTTGTTTTTTTTTATTTGTTGTGGAACACAACAAAAACAATTAAAAAAAGACAGAATGGAATTAGAAAATGTAACAGAACAAAATATTCCATATCTATCTTCTGTTATGAAAAAAAAGATTTGTAATGATACAGCTATTGTATTAGTTTATGTAAATCAGATTAATAGTAAAACAATTGAAGTTGAGTATTATGTGTATCAACAAAATTATGTTGATATTTATTATAAAATAAAATACTTAAAATATGATACAACCTTATTTTCAAAACGATTATTAACAAATAAAATTAATCAGCAATATAAAAAATTAAGCACTGTTAAATTGAGTAATGATGTTACCTCTAGTGCTATGTTTCTATATTTAAAAGACTCTGTATATTCAAGATTTACAGATGATCCAAACTTAGAAGAAAAAATTGAATATTATCGCATAAACAAAAGATTAGACACAACAAAATTATTTAGTTCTATAATAATAAATTGGAGTAAGAATTGGAAAAAAGAACAGGATGCTAGGTAATGGTATCGGTAGTACATCCAAATAGTGATAGACTCTCCCGCTTTGGCGATTTTGCAAATATTCCTCATCTTCTTGAGCATTTGTAATGCTCCGTACTTATTAGTATTAGAAAACTCTCCAAAAGTATTTGTATTAGACTTTTGGAGAGTTTTTTACTTTACAAAGTTACTCAAAATCAATACCTTTGTATTATGGAAGGCTTTGAAGAAAAATACATAAATCTCTTTACAGACTTTGGTTTCAAGAAGTTATTTGGCGAAGAACCCAATAAAAATCTATTATTAGACTTTTTGAATGAGCTTTTGAGAGAGCAAGAAGAAAACCGCAAGGCAATTTTTGACTTATATTGTGTTAATGATAAGGGAGAAAAGTTTATTGTAGAACTTCAAAAAACCAAGCAAAATTTTTTCAAGGAGAGAAGTGTGTATTATGCTACTTTTCCCATTAGAGAGCAAGTCAAAAAAGGAAAGTGGAACTATGAGTTAAAAGCTGTTTATACTATTGCCATCTTGGATTTTATCTTTGAAGAAGATGAAAATGAACCTGATAAATATCGCTATGATGTAAAGTTATCAGACATTGAAACCCACAAAGTATTCTATAATAAATTAACATTTATCTACTTAGAAATGCCCAAGTTTCAAAAGACTTTAGAGGAGTTAGAAACACGTTTTGATAAGTGGATGTACATCATCAGAAACTTAGAAAGGTTACAAAATATTCCTTCAAAGCTCCAAGAACAAGTATTTGAACAGCTCTTCGAAGCAGCAGAAATAGCAAAGTTAGACCAAAAACAGCTATTGAGTTATGAAGATAGTTTAAAGTATTATCGAGACTTAAAAAATTCACTAGACACTGCCTTTGATGAAGGGAAAGAAGAGGGTTTGGTTGAGGGGGCTTTAGCAAAAGAAGTTTCTTTCGTTTTACGTTTTCACTCCAAAGGAATGGATATTTCTATGATTGCTGAATTAACAGGTTTGTCAGAAGAAAGGGTAAAGGAAATTATTAAGAATTAGTAGGTTATAGGGACTATCCATAAAACTGTGTAAGTAATTGAATAGTATGCTTAAATCTCACGCCTTATATTTTACTTTGGTGATTTCTGTAATCATTGCAATGCTTTGTAGCTCTTTATTATTGGTAGTTCATTATCATAATGTAGCTAGCTTATATGAGTTTCAGAGTAAGGATTTGACAAATAATGTGTCATCAGGTATTGCTTACTTATTAAGTGGAGAAATTGAGGGAGAAGATGAGTTAATTTTTGATTTGTTTGGAGAAGGAAAAGATAGTGTCAAAATTCAACAAAAACAATGGGGGGTTTATGATTATGGTATTGTAGCTGCTAAACAAGGTACTCAACAAGTTAGTAAAGGTTTTTTATATGGATATTTTCCAAAAGATGATAAAACAGCTTTGTATTTAAGTGATTTAGGATATCCTTTGGTTGTTTCAGGTACTACTCATCTTCAAGGAAATTGCTATTTACCAAAGTCAAAAATCAAGAGAGGTTATGTCTTAAACAAAGGTTTTAGAGGAACTAAATTGGTTAATGGTTCTATTTTGTTGAGTAAAAATACATTGCCTTCTGTTCAAAATAATCGCATAGAGAAGGTGTTTGGTTTCTTTACAAAACCTTTATCATCATCTTGTGTTGCTATTCAAGATACTTTTAAATTGCCTTATTATTTTTCTTTTGCAGATACTACTCGATACCTTTCTGTTACAGAAGGGTATACTTCCTCTTTTTTAAAGGGGAATTTAATTCTCTGGAGTAATGACAAAATAGTGATTACAAAAGAACAAAGATTAGAAGATGTATTGGTCATTGCACCAAGTATTCATATTGAAGAAGGATTCGAAGGAAATGCTCAATTTTTTGCCCAAGATTCTATTTATATTGAAAAGAATTGCAAATTGAATTATCCTTCAGTGGTTGGTTTGTTAAAGTCACCAGAAAATCAAGGACATGCTTATTTGAGCATAGGGAATAATTCAATAGTTGAAGGAATGGTTTTCTCTTATCAAGAGAAACGTGATAAATACCAAAGTCTAGTGAAAATATCAAAAGAAGCAATTGTACAAGGAAGTGTATATACAACTGGATATTTGGAACATCAAGGTGAAGTTTGGGGAGATGTTATTTGTTATCAATTCAAGTTACATACTTCTTCTTCTGTTTATGAGAACCATTTGTTAGATGCAAAAATTAATATTAAAAAACGTTCACCTCATTTTGTGACTCCTTCTTTATTAGAAACACAAAAAGAAAAACAAGTTGTAAAATGGTTGGATTAAAAGTACAAGCTTCTTCCTTAATTGAAGTGTTGGTAGCAATGTTCATTCTTTCTTTGAGCTTAATGATTGGGAGTATGATTTATATGAATGTTTTGCGTTCATCAGCTTCTACTCAGAAGATTGAGGCAAGACTCTACTTAGAAAACTTAGCTCTTCAACTAGAACAAGATCAGAAGTTTGTGAACCAACAAATTACCACTGATTATTTTGATATAGATATTATCTTCCAACCTTATCAAGGAAGTAGTGAATTGTTAGAAATGAAACTTTCAGCTATCAACAAGGAAAATAAACCATTATTACATCTCAAAAAGATAGTTTTGGTACCATGAAAAAAGTAGAAGCGTTTAGTTTGGCTGAAATTATAGTGGCTTTGATATTATCTGCCATTGTTACAACATTTGCCTACCAGGGATATCGTGTTTTTTATGGTTATTACTTTGATTATCAATCTCAAAATCAAAAGATAGAAGACCTAAATCGTTTGCATAGTCAGATACAAAAGTGGACATTATCCTCAAAAAAAATCATTTTAACAGGGCAGACACTTAATTTTGAGATGTTAAATCACCATCAAGTATTAACATTTGAATCAGACTATGTGGTTAGTACAATTCATAATCAGACAGATACAATTTTTGGTCAAGTAGTAGATTTACACTTTCTTTGGGAAAAAGAAAATCAGAGAGAAGGAGTAATTGATGCTTTTTCTTTTTCATTGATTATGAATGAAAAAACATATCCATATTCTTTTGTGAAGCAGTATGGAGCCCAATATTACTTATACAAAAACAGGAAGTGATGAGTGGAATTAAATTAGATGATATACAAGCAAATACTCCAAAAAAGAAAAAAAAGGAAGAAACTGATATTTGGGCTTTTCTAAACAAAGACATCACTTTTAGCAACTTTGTGAATGATAAGTACAAAGAGTCTTTTTATACAGAATTAGCAATACTATTGGAAGCAGGGGTGGATATTAGATCTGCTTTGGTAATTATTTATGAAGAACAACAAAAAGAAAAATCTAAGGCACTGATTCAACAAATACAAGAAGAAATTGTACAAGGAAAAACATTGTCTGAAGTACTAGAAGGTACAGGACATTTTTCAAGCTATGAATTCTTTAGTATAAAAATTGGAGAAGAAACTGGAAAGCTAACTTATGTACTTAAGGAGCTAGCTACCTATTATCAAAAACGAATTCAACAGAAAAGAGCAAATTCGTTTACAAAAAATGAATGTTAGGCGTTGCAGTTTAATAGTAATAAATTACTCAGCTTCCTTTTTTTATGCTCAATTTTTAATTAATTTATAACATGAGTATATTAATTTTCTAACTAATCATATTACCATGCTAAGGAAAGGGATAATTGCTGCTTTATGTTTTTGTAGCTATGGACTAGGGTTTACCCAAGATGAAGGTGTGCTGGTTTCTTCAGGTTCTGATGTTTTTGAATTTACATTAGAACAATTATTGAATACAGAAGTAACTACTGTAACTAGAGATGCTGAAAAAGCGAGTGAAGCTCCTGCTACTATTCATGTAATTACAAAAGAACAAATTTTATTAAGAGGTTATAATTCATTAGATGAATTATTGATGGATATCCCAGAAATTGAAGTCCATGGAAAATCTGATGCAGAAAATTATAATACTGTTGCTTTTCGTGGAATTGTAGGAAATCAAAAGTTTATGGTCATGCTAGATGGGCAGAGGATTAATGCTCCTTCTGGTAGTCCTCATGCAATTGCACAAAACTATTCCATTGCACAGGCAGAGAGGGTAGAGGTTGTGTTAGGACCTGCTTCGGCTTTATATGGTGTGGATGCTTTTACGGGAGTAATTAATATTATTACTCGCAAGGGAGAAGATATTAGTGGTGGTGCTCTAAATACTAGCTACGGAACATACAATACAACAAATAATTCATTTGTTGCTGGTCATCAATTCCAAGATTTCTCATTTAATGTAAATTGTTCTTATTTTTATTCTGATGAACCTCCAATGTACGAATTGTATGAAGATGAGTTTGCTTGGTATAATGATCAATATAGTCAAAATGGAACAATGCAAATTAGTCAATTTGATACTAATTCTGTAAGTACAGGAGATCTCCGTGCTTGGGATATGTCAAATACAGCTTATAATATTAATGCCTCTTTGAAGTTCAAAGGAATGAGTGTTGGTTTTTATCAAAATTGTCATGAACATTCTTCTGCTACTTCTTATCGTCCAGAATTAGCCATATATTCTAGTGATGCAATTATTCAATCAAGACTATCAGCTATTTATGGTACTTATGAGGCAGAACTATCTGAAAAATGGTCATCAAATACTCAGTTTTTGTATTCATCATATCAAATGGGATCAAAGTCTAAGTTTATTAATACTTTTACAAATTATGCTGATGGGTTTAAGTACTCTACAGAAACAAGCTTCCTTTTTACAGAACAATTGAATTACAAGATTAATGATAATTCAAGTTTGATTTTTGGAGGGCAATTTCAAGACATTACAGCTCTACCAAAATCTGGAGATTTACCTTTTGCTTTTGATGAGACACTGCCTGCGGACGCCCAAAACATCTATTATTTAGGAACAAATGTAGAAGATTCATTGGGGAATGACTTATCAATTAATCAAGATTTTTATACAGTTAAGTACCAAAATATTGGTGGTTTCTTACAATACAAATTAGATTTTAAAGAATGGGCTAAACTTACATTGGGAACAAGAGCCGACTACAATACACGTTATGGTAGTTCTTTTTCTCCTCGTTTAGGGTTGGTTTTGACTCCTGTAGAAAAATTGAAGGTAAAGCTATTATATGGTCAAGCATTTTTAGCTCCTTCTCCTTATGTTTCTTACCAACATTATGGTTCATTCATTCCAGTGACAGAAAATGGAAATGTAAAAGGTTTTCAAAGTTTCTTTTGGCACTTGCCTAATCCAGACCTGAATCCAGAAAGATTAAGTACCTATGAGTTAGGTGTTGACTATAAGATAACAGATGAAATTCGCCTTTTTGTAAATGGTTATTATAATCAGATAACAGATTTAATTATAATGGGTGGTGTACCTAATATGGAGTTTCAAGGAGTTAATGTTGGTTTTGTAGAACTTCCAGAAAACAAAGGTACTGCATCTACTTATGGTGGTACAGCAAGAATCAGTTCATTACATGAGTTGAGAGGAGATTTGAAGTTAAATGTGAATTTATCTTATAGTTATTTGGACGGAGATATTGATGGAGAAAAATTAAGTTATGTAACTTACAACTTTATCAAATCAAATATAGACGTGTATCACAAACGTCTATTAGTTGGTTTGGGAACTCATTATCGAATGGCAAATAATTCAGAGTATGAAAATATCATTATTATGAATTTGAATGTGAATTATTTGTTATTAGAAAAAGACAAGTTGAACCTTCATTTATTCACAACAATAAGAAATGTCTTAGATCAAAGATATTATACAATTCCTCAAGGAGAAGAGGGGATTGAATTTGTGGCAAGCCCACAAGATCCAATTCGAGTACAAGCCGGTCTAAGAATGGTACTAAAATAATTAAATCACAAGAATTAAAAGCGAATCAATGAGGTTCGCTTTTTTTTATGAAGATTATGAAGAGATTCTTTAAATGGTTGATGTTGCTTTTGATTTTCTATTTTGTGTTGGATAGTTTGTTTACTACTATTTATGGGGTTTACAATCATGAAAATCAATCATGTTATGGTGTGGTTTTAGGAAATAAAGTAAATGAAGATGGTACATTATCTATGAGGTTAAAAGCTAGATTGGATAAAGCATTGGACTTATACAATAGAAAACTCATTGATACACTGGTAGTAAGTGGAGGTTTGGGTAAAGAAGGTTTTTGGGAAGCAGAAAAAATGAAAATGTATTTAGTTGCCCATAATGTATCAAAATCTAAGATAATAGTAGATAATTATGGAAACACTACATGGCTTACAGGTAGGAATTGTTTGAATCTTTTGGATCATGCACGATCTGTGGTAGTAATTAGCCAGTTTTATCATGTTAGAAGAACAGTACTGTGTTTTGAAAAATGGGGTTTTCAGGATGTTTGTGGTGCTTCTCCAACTTATTTTGAATGGAGAGATTTTTATGCTTTATTTCGTGAATTTTTTGCCATTTATTCTTATCGATTTAGAAGATATCATTCGTAAAAAGTAGAACGAAACTAAAAAAGTAGTATATTTGCGTTCTAATTTTAGAACATGGGTTATTCGGTCAATAATATAGTATTTAGGAGTAGGTGTATAAGCTTGAGGTTGAGGCAATTTTAATGCCCTCAAGTTGATATCTATCTATTTATAAAACCCAAACTCCAAATTATTTTAAAAATACAAAAATGGCTGAATTCAATATAACTGTAGCAGGAAAACAACACATAGATTATGCCTCAACAATCTGTGATGAAATGGCAGAAAGTGCCAAGGCAAGAGGTACTGGTATTGCCAAGCGTTCTCCTGAATATATTGAAAAACAAATGATTGCTGGAAAAGCAATTATTGCAATTCATAAGAAAACAAAAGAAGTAGCAGGTTTCTGTTATATTGAGTCTTGGGGGCATCAAAAGTATGTTGCGAATTCTGGACTCATTGTCTTTCCTCAATTTAGAAAGTTTGGTTTAGCTCGTAAGATCAAAGAAAAAGCATTTGAATTATCTCGTAAGAAATTTCCAGATGCTAAGTTATTTGGTTTAACAACGAGTTTGGCAGTCATGAAAATCAATTCGGAACTAGGATATCATCCTGTTACTTTTTCTGAGTTGACAGATGATGAACAATTTTGGAAAGGTTGTCAGAGTTGTATCAACTACGAAATTTTGCAAAATAAGGAACAGAAAAACTGCTTGTGTACAGGGATGCTATATGATCCACAAGAAGAAAAGAAGAAAAAGTGGTCATTTTTAAGTAAAATTAAAGTCATAAAGCGACTCAAAAACGTGAAAGAATTGCTTTACTTGTCAAAGAAAACAGAAAAATAATTCGTTCAGCTCTTATTTGCTTCGTATATTTTCGGTCAATATCAAACTTTTGTAATTAGTGAGATCAATAAACGAGATAAATCCTAAAATTTTTGTGGTAGAAGATGATCCTTTCTATAGCCAATTTCTACAGATGCATTTTAAGTCTATGAAGCTTACAAATGTTGTCTACTTTGAGACAGGAGAGGACTTGATGCAAGAATTATTATATGGAAAAGAAAAGCCGTTTATGTGTATTCTTGATTATAATATTGATGGTGGAGGGATGAATGGGAATGAAATGTTGCGTGAAATAAAGAAGTTTGATTCTAATCTGCCTGTTATTATTTTATCTGGACAAGAAACTTTGAGTGTTGCTGTGCACTCTCTTCGAAATGGTGCCTACGATTATGTCATAAAAGACGAATACGCTTTCCAGAAGATTCAAAACCTTTTAGAGAAGATCAACCGCCTTAAATCACTGGAACGAGAAGAGAGAGCTCTAAAGTATATGAAGGTTTATTTTTCATTTTCTATTGTAATTATAGTTGTTTTATTGATTGCATTAAATCATTATTTTGATTTGTAGAGATTGAATACAAGCCCCAAAATGTAATCAATCCATTAAGTGCTAGGATTTCATATCCAAATTGATATCCATTTAGCCACTCCACAGAATTAAGATCTAGTAGATAACAAACCATTGGACTTGCTAGGCATACACAAAGTGTCATAATATTGTCTTTTACTTCTCTTTTGGTGAAAATACCAAAAGCAAATAAACCCAATAGTGGTCCATAGGTATAAGTAGAAGCTTTGAAAAGCATTCCAATCACATTTTGTTCTGAAAATGCATTAGCTAGTTGTATCACAATAAATAAAAGGATGGAAAATCCTATATGTACAAAATATCTTGTTTTGATGTTTTCATTGCTTTCTTTGGGTAAAAAGTCCAAACAAAATGAAGTTGTCAAGGAGGTTAAAGCTGAATCTGCACTTGAATAAGCGGCTGCAATTAATCCTAATAGAAAGATGATTCCTGCAAATTTTTCAGGCAAACCTTGTAAAGCAACTGTAGGGAATAAATGATCTGTTTTAGCAGGAATACTAATGTTATTTTTGGTAGCATAAATAAATAGAAGACCACCAAGTGTTAAGAAAAGAAAATTGACTATAATCAACACTCCACTGAACCACATCATGTTTTTTTGAGCTTCTTTTAAGTTCTTGCAAGTTAAATTCTTTTGCATCATATCTTGATCAAGACCAGTCATGGCGATTGTAATGAATACTCCTCCAATAAAATGTTTTAAGAAATGATGTTTCGTATTAATGTTTTCCCAAAAGAAAATCTGAGAGTAATTGTTCTTGTCTAGCTCTGTAACTACCCCCGAAATGTCAAGATTTAAGTGTTGCATAAGGAGATAAAGTGTAATCCCTAAAGAGCTTAACATGAATAATGTTTGTAGTGTATCTGTCCACACCACTGTTTTGATTCCTCCTTTGAATGTATAGATCCAGATTAGCAAAATACTAATAAGGGTTGTTTGCCAGAAACTAATCCCAAAACTTGCAAAAAGAAACTTTTGCAACACGATTGCTACTAAGTATAAACGAAAAGAAGCTCCAAGAACTCTTGAAAGTAAGAAAAAACCGCTTCCTGTTTTGTGTGCTACAACTCCAAATCTTTGTTCTAAAAAAGTATAAATAGAGGTTAGATTTGCTTTGTAATAGATAGGGAGTAATACAAAAGAGATGACAATGTAACCTATTAAATAACCAAATACCATTTGCATATAAGCAAACTCTTGACTTGCCACCCATCCAGGTAATGAAATAAAAGTTACCCCAGATAAACTTGCTCCGATCATTCCAAAAGCAACTACATACCATGGTGAAGCCTTATCTCCAGTATGAAAAGAATCTTCTTTACTTTCTCTAGTTGTCCAAAAAGAAATTCCAATTAGCACAAGAAAATAAGAAACTAAAATGATAAGTATCAAGTTGGGTGTCATATCTATCTTTAATTTTAAAATCATTCACAAGATAACAATCTTCTCTCGATATGAAAGAGATTAGCACCTTGATAATTAAGGAATTTTAAAGGATTTTGCTATATTTGTATTAGTTAGATTAGAAATATTATGCTTTATAATACACAGATTGAAACGGAAGAACTTGTTGAGGTAAAGGAAAAAATACTTCCTAGTCATAAGTTAATTGTTTATAATGATGAGGTTAATACATTTGAGCATGTTATCGAAGCTTTAATTGAAGTGTGTGGCTTGGAAGCTATGCAAGCTGAGCAATGCACAATGTTGATTCATTTCAAAGGAAAGTGCCGTGTGAAGAGTGGTAGCTTTGATGATTTGTTACCAATGCGTCAAGGGATTTGTGATAGAGGTATTTCAGCTGAAATAGAAGAATAATGAATTTTCCTTCTAAGTTAGTAGAGGATGCTGTTTATGAGGTGTCTAAATTGCCAGGTATTGGTAAAAAATCGGCCCTAAGATTAGTTTTGCACCTTATCAAAGCAAATCCTACTCAAACGAAAGAACTTGCTAAAGCATTAACAACTCTTCGAGAAGGTATTCGCTATTGTAAGCATTGTCATTCGATTGCAGACAAAGATGTGTGTAATATCTGTGAAAACCCCAAGCGTCAATCTGGAATTTTATGTGTTGTAGAAGATACAAAAGGAATTTTAGCAATTGAGGCAACTAATCAATACTTTGGGAAATATCATGTATTGGGAGGTGTTATCTCACCAATAGATGGAGTAGGTCCTTCAGAACTAAATATTACTTCTCTAGTAGAAAGAGTAGAAAAGGAAGAGGTAAAAGAAATTATCTTTGCACTAAGTTCTACAATGGAGGGTGATACAACTGTTCATTACATTGCCAAAAAATTACAAAATCAGGATGTTAAGATTACTTCTATTGCTCGAGGAGTACCAATTGGTGGAGAGTTGGAGTATGCTGATGAGCTTACATTAGGTAGAAGCATTTTGACTAGAACTGTTTATAATCAACAATAGCCCTTGAAAAAAGTATCAGTTATCATTGTAAACTACAATGTTTGCTATTTTTTAGAGCAAGCATTAAAGTCTGTTTTTGAAGCTTCCAAAAACTTGGAGGTAGAGGTGTTTGTAGTTGATAATGACTCTAAAGATAATTCTGTAGAGCTTGTAAAGGAAAAATTCCCACAAGTCAAATTAATCGCAAATAAAGATAATGTTGGTTTTTCTAAAGCAAATAATCAAGCGATTAGAGAAGCTACTGGAGAATATATTCTTCTTTTGAATCCAGATACTGTCATTGAAGAAGATACACTAGAGAAATGTTGTCAGTTTATGGATGAACGTCCAAAGGCTGGAGCTTTGGGTGTTAAAATGGTTGATGGACAAGGAGAGTTTTTGCCAGAATCAAAGAGAGGTTTGCCTACACCTGCTGTTGCTTTTTACAAAATTGTAGGTTTGTGTAGTTTGTTTCCTAAATCTAAAAGATTTGCTCGTTATTATCTAGGTCATTTGGATAATGATGAAACAAATGAAATAGAAGTTCTTGCTGGAGCCTATATGTTCATGCGTAAAAGTGTGTTAGATGAGGTAGGTTATCTAGATGAAGAGTATTTTATGTATGGTGAAGATATTGATTTATCTTACCGTGTTACTTTAGGTGGGTACAAAAATTATTATTATCCAGATACTCGAATTATTCACTATAAGGGAGAGAGTACAAAGAAGAGTTCTATCAATTATGTTTTCGTTTTTTATAGAGCAATGGCAATTTTTGCTAGAAAGCACTTTTCTCAAAATCAAGCAAAGCTCTATTCCTTTATTATAAATTTTGCCATTTATTTGAAGGCATCTTTGGATTTAAGTATTAATTATCTGAAGAAGTCATTCATGACGATTCTTGATGCTGGATTGATATTTGGAGGGATGTATTTTTTTCAAGATTTTTGGGAAAAATCTTTTAAACTTGAGTCCACAGAGTTTCCTCCAGAATATGTTCTCTATGCAATTCCTTTATACATTGTGATGTGGTTATTGTCCAATCATTTTAGTGGAGGGAATGATAAGCCTTATAATATTGGTAAAATGATGCGTGGAGCAATCATAGGTACAATTATGATTTCTGCTGCATCAAATTTTGTAGATGGTTTTCGGTATTCAAAAGCTGTAATTTTATTTGGTGGAGTATGGTCATCTTGTGTATTTATTGCTAATCGTGTTTTCAATCATTTCTTTAAGTATGGTAATTTTAACATTGGAGAGTTACCAGATAAACATGTTGTGCTTGTAGGAGGTGAGAAAGAAAGCAAACGTGTCATAGAATTGCTCAATAATTTATCTTTGAGTGTAAATGTTATTGGCTTTGTTGATCCTACAGGAAAATCAAATAGTCATCCATTGTGTTTGGGGAAAATGGAGCATTTGGAAAGCCTGTTGGATATTTATAAGGCTCAAGAAGTAATTTTTTGCTCTAAAAATATGCCAGCCTACCAGATTATCGAACTTATGGTAAAGCTAAAAAACCGTATGATGGAATATAAAATTGTTCCTGATGATAGTGAATATATTATTGGTAGTAATTCTAAGAATAGACCAGGTGATTTCTATACATTAGACATTCAATTGAATATTCTAGGGAAGGCTAGTCAACGAAATAAAAGAGTGCTAGATATTGGGCTTTCTTTGACTGGTTTGTTGTTATTGCCTTTGATGATTTTCTTAGTAAAGAAACCACAAGGTTATGTGAAAAATTTATTTAATGTTTTGATAGGTCGTTTGTCATGGGTTGGCTTTGCTACCAACTATAAAGATTCAAGTCATTTGCCAAAATTGAGAAAGGGTGTTTTGACCCCAAGTACAAATTTGCAAAATGAATTATGCGATAAAGGAACTATTTTACGTTTAGATACATTATATGCAAAAGATTATTCGCCTTTGAGAGATATTGGTATTATGTGGCGTTCTCTTAATAAGTTGGGTGATTAAATTAAAAAGTGTTTAGTAAATAAAAATATTATGAAAAAGATTGTTTTAGCTTCATTATTAGTATTTGGTGCTGTTTCTGTTTATGCTGGTGTAAATGCTCAACAAGGAGTAGAGTGTAAGAAGAAATGTAAAGGAAAGAAAGGTTCTGCTAGTGCAGAAGCAAATAAAAATAATAAAAAGAAAAGATGTGAAAAAGGATCAAATTCTTGTGTAGGAGATTCTACTACTGAATCACATTAGAATTTATCTTTTATAAGTTTACATTAAGCAATTCAATTTTGAGTTGCTTTTTTTTATGTCTTAGGTTTAGAAATGATAAGTCTAGGGCATAAAAAAACCTCGTAAAAAACGAGGTTTAATATTTTTAAGTTCTAAGGAAGTTTATCCTAAAGAAGTAACATATTTAGTCAGTTGAGACTTTTTGTTAGCTGCTTTGTTTTTATGGATAATGTTTTTCTTAGCTAATTTATCTAACATTCCTACAACTTTTTTCAATAACTCTTCAGCCTCAGCTTTTTCTTTTGTGTTTAATAATCTCTTCACAAAAGTACGAGTTGTTTTGTGTTGGTATTTGTTTCTCAAACGTTTTTTCTCATTCGAGCGAATTCTTTTTTGTGCTGACTTATGATGTGCCATATTAGTACAATATTATAAATCTTATTTTCTTGTCAAAATCTAATTTTTCCTTGAAAGGAACACAAAGGTAAATCATTATCTTAAAATTACCAATTCTTTGTAGAAAAAAAGGAAGAATGTATAAGCATATTTTTAAAATGAGCTGAAAAAGAGAAAATAAAATTGTATTTTCGTTGTCTTAATAAGAAAGAAATTTTTCGATTATGAAATTATTAGAAGGAAAAACGGCTTTGATTACAGGAGCTTCCAAAGGTATTGGTAAAGCAATTGCTTTGCGTTTTGCTGAACAAGGAGCTAATGTAGCATTTACTTATTTATCAAGTGTAGAACAAGGAGAGGCACTTGTAGCTGAATTAGAGGCTTTCGGAATCAAAGCAAAAGGATATCGTTCTGATGCATCACAATTTAGTGCTGCAGAAGAGTTAGTAGCATCAATTATTAAGGATTTTGGAAATATTGATGCTATTGTTAATAATGCTGGTATCACAAAAGATGGTTTGTTAATGCGTATGTCAGAGGAGCAGTGGGATAAAGTAATTGAAGTAAACTTAAAATCTTGTTTCAATGTTGTGAAGGCTGCTTTACGTCCATTAATGAAGCAAAAATCTGGTTCAATTATCAACATTACTTCTGTAGTTGGGTTGAAAGGAAATGCAGGACAAGCAAATTATTCAGCTTCTAAGGCTGGTATGATTGGTTTTACTAAATCAGTTGCTTTAGAGTTAGGTTCTCGTAATATTCGTTCTAATGCAATTGCTCCAGGGTTTATTGCAACAGAGATGACTGCTCAATTGGATGAGAAAGTAGTTAAAGAATGGGAAAATGGTATTCCTTTGAAGAGAGCTGGAGAAGCAGTAGAGATCGCTGATTGTGCTGTATTCTTAGCTTCTGATATGTCACAATACATTACAGGAGAAACAATTTCTGTAAATGGTGGTATGTATACTTAAGACAATAAATTTTAATTATCATTTAAATATAGGGTAGTAAGATTTCTTGCTACCTTATTCTTTTCGTAGGTTTTATGGAAGAAATAAAGGTACTAACACACATTTCTCCTTGGTATATTTTTTTGTGTTTGCTGATAGGAGCAGCTTACAGTTATTTTTTGTATCAGAAAAAAACACATTGGTCACGAGTTACCAATAATATATTAGCTTCTTTACGCTTTTTGATTGTCACTTTAGTTTGTCTATTATTGGTGGGCTTATTTTTTACTAAAATCAAAAGAACTTATGAGAAGCCAACAGTTGCTATCTTGATTGATGATTCTGAATCAGTTGTTTTTGGTAAAGATAGTATATATTCTCAGTCAATTCTCAGTAAAGTAGATAGTGTAGGGAAATCATTAAGTAATAAGGGTTATAATGTAGTTTACCATGGATTAAACCAAACTTATCAATCAGTAAAACAGATTAAATTTGTCGAACAAAAAACGAACATAGGAAGTGCTTTCAAGAATATTCAAGAATTGTATGAAGGTCAGAATTTTGAGGGAGTAGTTTTATGGTCAGATGGTATTTACAACCAAGGTTTGATGCCAGAATATCAACAATACAATTTTCCAATTCATACCATACAATTAGGGGATACACTACAAAGAAAGGATATTGTTCTTAAAAGATTATTGTACAATAAAGTTGTATATGCACAGAATCGCTTTCCAATTGTTGCAGAATTTAATAGTAGAGGTTTTGCAGGAAGGCAAGTAGAGGTGCAATTGCTAAAAGCTGATTCATTACTAAACTCAAAAAAAATAACCTTAGCAAGAGGAGAAGGACTTCAAAAAGTGAGATTTGAAACTGTTGCAAACCAAGAAGGTAGGGTAAAGTATGAAATTCGTATTAAGGGTTTTGAAAATGAACTAACGTTGGATAATAATAATCAAAATGCCTATCTAGAAGTCATTAAAGCAAAGGAAAAAATCTTAATTCTATCTCATGCTCCTCATCCAAGAATTAAAATGTGGAAAACTATTTTAGAGAAAACAGATAAATATGAAGTGGATTTAGTACTGTTGGGACAAAAGCAAAATTTTCAATGGTCAAAAAATAATGAATATGGTTTAATCATTTTAAATGATCTACCAAATAAAAATGCTACACGTCATCATAATCTTGTTTCAAGGATTAACAAAGAAGCAAAATCAGTGTTACACCTTGTAGGAAGAAATACAGATTTAAATAGTTTTAATCAGTTAGGAAAAGGACTGCGTATTGTACAACAGCTTCCACAAACTGATAAGGTTTTTGGTACTTGGAATACGAAAGTTGAACGTTTTCAATTTAAAGGTGAGCGATTAACTTTCTTGAAAGATGCTCCACCTGTTGATGTTCCTTTTGCAGAATATGAATTGAGTCAAGGGATAGAGGTTTTTATATATCAAAAACTTGGTAGTGTTGATTTAGATAAGCCTTTGTGTCTTTATAGTGAGCAAGGTGAACAAAAGGTAGGGTTTGTGATTGGAGAAGGTATATGGCGTTGGCGTTTGTTTGAATATCTTTATTCTGATAAGCAAGAGGTATTAGATGATTTGTTCTCGAAATACATTGCTTTATTGACTGTGAAAAAAGACAAACGAAGATTTGTTGTAAAGCCAGTAGCTGAAGAGCTTTATGAAGGAGAAATTACTAGATTACGTGTTCAATGTTTTGATGAATTGTTTGAGCCACTTTATGGTCAAAATGTTCGCTTAACTTTGTCTGCTGATGAACCAAATAGTGAAGAAATAACTTTTGATTTTGTTACTAATGAAGTGTCTGATGTTCATAAGTTGAAAGTTCTGCCAACAGGAGTTTATAATTATGCATCCATTACAAAATTAAGTGGTAAAGAATATAAAGAAACAGGAAGTTTTGTGGTGAAGAAGATGTTTGTAGAGCGTACTGACTTATTGGCAAAATCTGAATTATTAACAAGAATTGCACAACAATCAGGGGGTGTTTCTGCTTCTTTAGGAACAGTTTTTAATAAGTTTTCGGAGTATTTTGGTAAACGTAAAATTCAAAAAGTTATTCATAGTACAGAAAAAGAGTTAGAAATTATTCACTTTCATTGGATTTGTATATTTATCATCATTCTCATTAGTTTAGAATGGGGAATAAGGAAGTTCAGTGGAGGCTATTAAAATAAAAGTTAATAAAATTTAGAAATTTCACAAATTAACGTATTTTCGAGCAAATTTTAGAAAAGCATGAAAACTCACGAGAGTCCGTTTGGGTATGTGGAGGACGGAAAGGTTTACCAGAAGGGTTTTTTGGATATCCCAAACACACTAATTGGAGAGGTTGTCGATAATGATGACGAAACCTCTATCAAATATTTTGAACAGCGTTTTGAAAAGGTT
The DNA here is from genome assembly GCA_024232295.1 of Cytophagales bacterium. GTDB lineage: Bacteria > Bacteroidota > Bacteroidia > Cytophagales > JAAEPT01 > JAAEPT01. Next base: position 24,263 of record JAAEPT010000001.1, on the reverse strand, counting down.
CAACAAAAAGTTGAAGAAGTAGTAACTGCTGTAAATGAAGCAACTAATAAAGGATCATTTTTAATGCGTATTGTCCATTTGAAAGGGACATTGAAAGAACCTAAAGCATTAGGTGATTATAATACTTTATATCTAAAATTAGAAGGGTTAGAAGAAGGTATTCAAAAACAAGTAGCAGAAAATAGAGAACGCAATCTTTTAGCAAAACAAGCTCTATTAGATGAGTTAAAAGAGATTGTAGAAGTTCCTTATGTGAAGGAAAGTTTAGATAAAGTCAAAGATGTTCAGTCAAGATGGATTCGCGTAGGGAAAGTTTCTGGAGAAGAACAAAAGCTACAAGAAGAATATCAAAACCTTACTGATGGATTCTTTAAAGCTCGTAAGGAATTATCTGATGCCAAAAAACAGGTAACAGAACAACGTCTACAGAAATACCAATCATTAATATCAGAGGCAAAGTCTCTTTTAGAGAAAGGAGAATTTGATAAAGATGCTGAAGATTTTAAGCAACTTCAAAAGGATTGGAAAGAGGTTGGTTTTGTAAATAAAAATGCTCTAAATGACTTGTGGAAAACATTCAAAGAAACAGGTAACAAATTCTTTGAAGGTCTAAAGAGTCAAAAGAAAGTAAGACGTAAGTCAGAGGCAAATCAAAATAATGAAGCTAAGAATGAAAAAAAGAGAGCTTTGTTAGAAGAAGCTCAAACGTTTTTTGAGACAGAAGTTTCTCCTCAGCTTATTGATCGAGCAAAAGTTCTTCAAAGAGATTGGAAAGCAATTGGTTATACACCAAACTTTGATGAAGAATATGATGCTTTTAGTTTAGCTTGTAATTATGTTTTTGAATATCAATATCTTACAAAATTCGTTCAGAATAGAGATAAAGACTATCCAAAGCGTAATGAAGAAGAAAGAAAGCAACGTTTAATCAAAGGAATTCGTACGCTAATTCAAAGAGATAAAGAAGAGTTGGAGCGTTATCAAGATAATGTGTCTTCAATGACCATTCTTTCTTCAAAATCTTCTTTTGAAAAAGTATTAGATACTCGTTTAGGTTCATTAGAAAAGAAATTAGCTACTAAACGTAAAATTTTAGAAGTTTTAAAAAAATAACAATTTAAAATTAAATAGGACTATGTATTGGACATTAGAGCTAGCTTCTTATTTAGAAGATGCACCATGGCCAGCAACTAAAGACGAATTGATCGATTATTCTGTTCGTACTGGGGCACCTGATGAAGTGATTGAAAACTTGGAGTACTTGGAAGATGATGGCCAGCCTTATGAAACAATTGAGGAGATTTGGCCTGATTACCCTACCAAAGACGATTTCTTGTTTAATGAAGATGAATATTAGATAAGAAAAACACAAAAAATAAAAGCTGTTTGGATACTTCCAAACAGCTTTTTTTGTTGAACTATGTATTAATTAAAACGAATTAGAATTTTCGTCCCACACTTAACGTAATTTGTGTATTGCTAAGTTCAGAAACAATGGTGGGTTCTGTTCCATTACTTAGTGAATATCGTGTATATCCTTCATCATAAGTTTGATAAACAACCGCTAAATCAAAAAAGTATTTTGGAAACTTAATTCCTATTCCACCTGTAATAAATTGTCTTGCAAGGTTAATATTATTTTCTGAATCTCTTATTGGATTACCATAATATGCATATCCAGCTCTTAGGCGTAAACGCTCATGTCTAAATTCTCCACCTATACGATAGTTTAGAGCACGTTGGTAAAGGTTTGTAATTGTTTCATTATCATCATTGAAGTTAACATCATTTGAGCTAACTCTCATACGATCATAACCAACCAACTCTACATCTCCACTAATAAATCCTTTTTTACCAAAGAATACAGAAAGTCCACCATTTACATGGTATGGAGTTCGAAGTGTATAGGAGAATGTATTTGTCACTAAAGGTATTTCATACAAGTCACCACTTGCGATTACTAAATTATTACTATCATCTGTAAAATCTACAAAGAAATTATTGCTTAATTCTGCATTAGACTCTTCGTTGATACTGTAGTAAGTAGGCGTTTCTGCAGAAAGTCCCAAACGAAACATATTATCAATACGATAGATGATTCCCAGCTTAGCATTAATTCCTGTTCCTCTTACTTGAAGGTTTTCTTCTAGGTTGACAGTATTAACTTCTGTGTTATTATCTTGAGTGTCAATGAATGTTTCTTGATATGATTTATTTTGTTTTCTATTGATTGTGGGAACACCAATACTTCCTCCTAAGAAGATTTTATTTTGGTAGTTTGCACCAAAACCAAAATCCCATTGATTAATAGCTCCTCTGGTAACAATGTATTCTTCTTGTTCTACATTAATTCCTCCACTTTCATTGTAATGATAGAAACCTTGGTCATCTTGATCCACTGCATAAGTAGCATACCCCATACCAACATAAGAAAAGGCCTGCTCTAAGTTTCCATCTCCATCTGTAATAAAATCAAGTGGGTCATTTGTGTTGTTACCAGTTTCTACTAGATAATCACTTAATGAATTATCAGAAGTTCCATCATAAGAAACTCTACTATGAAAATTATTAATACGATTGTAACTCACCGAAAAACTATGGCTTTTCCAATCTGGATTGTTTTCGTTTGCTTTTGCGAAAACAAAGGCAATATTCCCTAAGTTGAAATTATCTTTATTATTTAATGAAGTTTGATCGTCTACCTCTGAACGAAAAACACTACTTGAACTTCCCATTTGTAGAGTAGGAGAGATGACTAGACTAGACTTTCTATATAAAGCTAAACCAGCTGGGTTGCTTAATGGAGCACTAGCATCAGCTCCTAATGAAGCTTGTGCCCCAGCCATTGATCGCATTCTTGCAGTACCTCCAAAAAAAGTTTGAGAATAAGTGAGGGCATCTTGATAATAACCAAAAGAACCTTCTTCAATTTGTCCCATACTTGTTAATGAACTCAATAATCCTAAGCCTGCAACAATTGTATGTTTAATATTTTTCTTCATAAATTATCTTCTTTTGCGTGTTGTACTACGATTATTGTTTCTACTTCTTGAGGAAGAGCGATTAGCTCCACTAGACCTTTGGGTTGTGCGAGTTCTTTTTACATTTCTTGTTGTATTTTTATTTCGGCTAGGCGAAGAGTAATTACTATTTCTATTAGTTGTTCTTGTACGAGTTGTTGTTCTTGTGCGAGTCGGTTGACTATTTTTATTTGTAGTTGTTCTTGTACGAGTCGTTGTACGTGTTCTTGTTGGTTGTGCATTTCTAGTTGTTGTAGTTGTCGTATTTGTACGAGTCGTTGTTCTTGTGCGAGTAGTTGGATTTACACGTTTTGTTGTAGTAGTAGTTGATGTCACATTATTTGCTCTTGTTGTATGGCGAGTTTTGTTAACCATACCTGACCCTGTATGAGTACGTGGTCCTGATTGAGTATATTTAGTGTGATGAGCAACTGAATGGTGATTATTATTGTAATAATGGTGGTGGTGATGATTTCCCCAGTTATTATAATATCCCCTTCTCCAAGGATTACAATCATAATAAGGTCTTCCCCAACCATAATGATAAGAAGAATACCATCCATTATAATTATTCCATCCTATTGTATATCCAGGCCTTCTTCTCCATCCATAATTACCATAAAAAGGATCATAAAAAGGATCATTATAAAATCTTCTAGGATGATGATATACATAAATAGGGTCATAATAACTTACAACCACTGGAGAATAAAAGCGTTGAATTTGTGTGCTATAGTAATAATCATCGTCATCAAAATAATAAGATGAATTTGATTGATTGTTATTATAGGCAGTACTCTGATTAGGAGTAATTGTGTTTTGTTGTGCAGAAGGAGTATAATATGTTGTTGTATCTATAGTGGTAGTAGTACTGACAGGTTGATTTGTAGTTGTTGTTTTCTTTTTCTTCTTAGTAGAAGGAGCAAGTACATCCCCATCAGAAAAATACAAGTCGTCATATTCATAACTCTGTCCGAATGAACTAAAAGTACATAGAAATCCTATGATAAGGATTGGTAGTTTGAGTTGAAATGTATTTTCCATACTAAATAAATTAAGGATTTTTTGAATAAGGTCTTTAGAAATAAATATCTTTGTTCCTTATATTACGATAGTTGTTTAAGATTTAAACAATTTTAATACCAAAAAATAATTTCTATTAGAATTTAATCATGGCAAAAGGACTACCAAAAAGAAGTGAAAATTATTCAGAATGGTACAATGAGTTGGTGAGAATGGCTGACTTAGCTGAGCATTCTGATGTGCGTGGTTGTATGGTCATTAAACCTTATGGTTATGCCATTTGGGAGAAGATGCAGGCAATCTTGGATAAAAAGTTTAAAGATACAGGACATTCAAATGCTTATTTTCCTCTTTTTATCCCCAAGTCTTATTTGAGCAAAGAGGCAGATCATGTAGAAGGTTTTGCAAAGGAATGTGCAGTAGTAACACATTATCGTCTTAAAAATGCTGAAGATGGAAGTGGTGTAGTTGTAGATCCTGATGCAAAATTAGCTGATGAACTAATTGTTCGTCCTACTTCTGAAACAGTGATTTGGAATACATATAAGAAATGGATTCAATCTTATAGAGATCTTCCTATTTTGGTAAACCAGTGGGCAAATGTTGTTCGTTGGGAAATGCGTACTCGTTTGTTTTTGAGAACAGCAGAGTTTTTGTGGCAAGAAGGGCATACTGCTCATGCTACAAAAGCCGAAGCAGTAGCAGAGACAAAACAAATGTTAGATGTATATGCTGACTTTGTAGAAAATTATTTGGCTCTTCCTGTTGTAAAAGGAGTAAAAACAGAGTCAGAGAAATTTGCAGGAGCAGAAGATACTTACTGTATTGAAGCTTTGATGCAAGATGGAAAAGCATTACAAGCTGGTACTTCTCACTTCTTAGGTCAAAATTTTGCAAAAGCATTTGATGTGAAGTTTGCTGATAAAGAAGGAAAACTAGATTTGGTTTGGGGTACTTCTTGGGGAGTAAGTACACGTATGATGGGAGCATTAATTATGGCTCACTCTGATGATCAAGGATTGGTATTACCTCCATCATTGGCACCTACTCAAGTAGTAATTGTTCCTATTTATAAGGGAGAAGAGCAATTAGCTCAGATTACGGAAAAGGTAAATGAAATCAAATCAAAATTAGAGGCTCAAGGTGTTTCTGTGAAGTTTGATGATAGAGATACTTTACGTCCAGGTTTCAAATTTGCTGAATGGGAATTAAAAGGTGTTCCAGTTCGTTTGGCAATGGGAGCAAGAGATTTAGCAAATGGTACAGTAGAGGTTGCTCGTAGAGATACAAAAGAAAAGCAAACTTACGAATTAGAAAATATAAGTGAAGTAGTCACTAACCTTTTGGAAGAAATTCAAAAGAATATTTTCCAACAAGCTAAAGATTATCAACAAGATCATATCACTGAAGTGGATTCTTATGATGACTTTAAAAAAGTATTAGAAGAAAAAGGTGGTTTTGTGTCTGCTCACTGGGATGGAACAACAGAGACAGAGGACAAAATCAAGGAAGAAACAAAAGCAACCATTCGTTGTATTCCTTTGGATAATAAAGAAGAGGAAGGGGTGTGTATCTACTCTGGAAAACCTTCCACACAAAGAGTATTATTTGCAAAGGCTTATTAAAATTTAAGTTTTTGTATAAAAAGAGAAAAGCACATTATTTTATTTTAAGTAATGTGCTTTTTCTTTAACTTACTTATTCATTAATTAGAGTTAAGCTTATGGAGTGGTTGACTGTTTTGGCATTTATCCTTTTGGGTATCCTTTTAATTGCTGCTGAAATCATTTTTATACCTGGGACTACTATTGTCGGTTTTATTGGTTTTGGAACAGGAGTTATTGGAATATATTATGGTTATAGTACTTATGGTTCTGAAATAGGGCACATGATACTTGGTGGAACAACTGTAATTACCTCATTGGTTGCTTATCTCTGTTTTAAGTTAGAAGTATGGAGTACTTTTGCATTAAATAAAAATATTGATGAAAGTGTCACTTCGAATGTAAATACAACCTTGGTTGTAGGAGCAGAAGGAACAACAACTTCAGCATTGCGTCCAATGGGTACAGCAGAGTTTGAAGGAGAATTATTTGAGGTAAAGACACATGGAAACTTTGTAGATACAGGGAAAAGTGTGAGAATTATCAAAATAGATAACGAATCAATTATAGTAGAATCTTTTTAAATTAAATTTTAAGTTTTATGGAGTTTGTATTTTTTGGAATACTAGGAGTCATAGGTCTGATAATTTTTATCATGATCTTTAGAATCATTGGGTTGTGGTTATCAGCTCAATTCTCGGGTGTAAGAGTAAACTTATTGCAGTTGGTAATTATGCGTTTTCGTAAAGTACCACCTTCTGTAATTGTTCAAGCGTTAATTACTTCACACAAAGCAGGGTTAAACCAGATTACAAGAGATGAGTTAGAAGCTCACTTCTTGGCGGGAGGTAATGTTGTTGCAGTAACAAACGCATTGGTTTCTGCTGATAAAGCAAATATCCAATTGGATTTCCAACAAGCAGCTGCAATTGATTTGGCAGGTAGAGATGTATTTGAAGCAGTTCAAACATCAGTAAATCCTCGTGTAATAAATACACCAAGTGTAGCAGCAGTAGCTCAAGATGGTATTCAATTGATTGCAAAAGCGAGAGTAACTGTACGTGCTAATATTTCAAGACTAGTAGGGGGAGCAGGAGAAGAAACTATTTTGGCAAGAGTTGGAGAAGGTATTGTAACTTCTATTGGTTCTTCTAATTCACATAAAGATGTGTTGGAAAACCCTGACCGTATTTCTCGTTTGGTATTGGAGAAAGGATTGGATGCTGGAACAGCATTTGAAATCTTATCAATTGATATTGCTGATATTGACATTGGTAATAACATCGGAGCGAAACTTCAAACTGATCAAGCTGAAGCTGATTTAAAAGTAGCTGAAGCAAAAGCAGAGGAGCGTAGAGCAATGGCTGTGGCAGTTGAGCAAGAAATGAAAGCAAAAGCTCAAGAAGCAAGAGCAAAAGTAATTGAAGCAGAGGCAGAAGTTCCTAAGGCAATGGCTGAAGCATTTAGAAATGGTAATTTAGGAATTATGGATTACTATAAGATGGATAATATCCAAGCAGACACAAGTATGCGTTCTTCTATAGCAGATACAGATAGTTCTACAGAACAAAGTTAAGTAGAAAATAGAATTAATATTAAAAGGTCAATTTCAAATGAAGTTGACCTTTTTTGTTTTCGGTTTTGTGTTTTATACTGCTTTTGGTATATTTATTGATAATTTCCGATAAACATTTTAATTTGAAATATAATGAAAAAGTTATTTACATTAACGGTATTTGTTTTTGCTTTCATGATGGGTATGTCTCAAGGAGGAGCAAAAATTGAATTTGAAAGAACAACAGTTGATTATGGTGTAATAGAGCAGCACTCAGATCCTTATCGTGTTTTTAAATACAAGAATACTGGAGGAGCTCCATTAATTATTTCTCATGCAAAAGGTTCTTGTGGATGTACAGTTCCTGAATATAGCAAAGAGCCATTAGCACCAGGTCAAGAGGGGGAGATCAAAGTACGTTATGCAACCAATCGTATTGGTCTTTTTACAAAAACAGTAACTTTGACTACAAACTCTACACCTTCTGTAGTAGTGCTTACAATCAAAGGAAAAGTATTAGCTCCAGCTCCAAAGCCAGTAGAGGAAACTACTCCTGCAACTAGCCACTAAATTATAAGTGTTGAAAAGTTTAAAGAGGCGAGTTTCTTATTAGAGAAAGTCGCCTTTTATTTTTTGTAGTTTGGAGTGAAGAAAAAGATAATACAACAAACTCCTCCTACAATTGCTTGAAATAGTAATTGAGTGCTGTGAATAATAATTGCAATACTTTCTCCAGTTACTTGACTAATTCCAAATAATAAAAGGATTTGTGTGACTGTAAAATGATAAGCTCCCATACTTCCTCCTTGGATGGGTAAACTTCTAGAAATACTTCCAAAAGCTAAAACAACAAAACCTGCTTCCAAACCTAAGGTTGAACTTTCTGTAAGCGTAAAAAAGCAAAGGTAACTTGTTAGGAAATATCCAATCCAGATAATAATTGTATATAGAAAAAAAAGACTAGTATGTTGTAAACGAAAAATACTTAGTAACCCATTTTTAAAGTTTGCAATAAATGAAATTTGTGTTAGTTTTTTTAAAACTTCAATCAGTTTTTGCCTAAACACAAAAGTAATTATTAACAAAAGGGTTATTCCAATAATAGAAAATAAAGCTTTGTTTAATATTAAATTTCCTAGTTTTGACAAGATCGGGAATATGTGTTGGATTAAGAAAGTTTTAATTTTCTCATATTCAAAAAAAGCAACAGTAATAACAACCAATAATAATGATATTATATCAACTACACGTTCTATGATTACTGTTCCAATTGTAGTATTGAAAGGAACACCTTCTTTCTTTTTGATGACTACAGAACGAGAAATTTCTCCTAGTCTTGGGATTCCAAGATTTACAAAATAGCCAATCATCATCGCACTAAACACTTGCCAACGATTAGGGTTTTGTTCACTTGCTTTTAGTAACATGTGCCAACGTTCATTTCTAGCCCAATGTCCTACAATTGTACTAGCCAACACAGCTAATAACCACCAATAATTGACACTTTGTAATTTTTGAAAAATACTTCCAAAATCACTGTTCTGGAAAGTTTTATAAAAAAGGAAAATACCCAAAGCCATAAAAAACAAATAGCTAAGGGTATTTATTAATTTTTTAGATTTCATAATCTACTACAACTCTTTCGCTTGCCACACTACCAATGTATTGAGCTACTTTTTGGTGAGCAGGATGTACTTGATATGCTTGTAATGTATCTTTGCTTTCAAATACAGAATATAAAGAAACATCAAAAGCAGCAGGAGCTTCATTGTAGTTGATTCCCACTTCCAATTCTTTGATTTCCTCAATTACACTTACTAAACCATCTAATTCATTTTTGATTTGAGCAATGATTTCGTTTTTAGATTGACCATTTGCTTCTTCTTTGACTCTCCAACAAACAATGTGTTTTATCATTTTTTTACTTTTTTAAATATGTGAAATCTATTTTTTATTCTTATTCATAAGGTACAGTTTTGAATACTTTAGGAATTTGGCGTGAGCTGAATTCCTTGCAATCAATAAACCTGCAAATCCGTCAAGAAACCCTAGTTTGATAAAATAATCACGAATAAATTTAATAATAGGGCTTAATAATATTTTAAGAATGCTACTTTTTTTTCCTTTTTTGTAAAGTTCTTGAGCAGCAATTTCTGTAAAATAGTTGATTTGTTTTATGTGTTCTTGTAAGTCAGCTACCGTATAATGCAGAATATCTGATTTAAGAGCAATACAAGAATTTTGACTTGGAATCTCATAGCGATCATGAGGATTTTGTCCAGTCCATTGTCCAACTCCTTTTCTAAACAAACGAATCTTTGTATCTGGATACCATCCAGAATGCTTTATCCAAGTACCACAAAAATTATTTAATCTATGAAAAGAATATGCATCTGCTTTTGCTCCTTCTTGTTTGATTTTTAATATATCTTTTACAGCTTCTTTGCTTAATTCTTCATCTGCATCAAGAGATAAAACATATTCTTTTGTTGCTTGAGTGATCGCAAAATTCTTTTGCTGAATATGTCCTTCAAAAGGATTTTCCATAAAGGTAAGTTGAGAATATTTTTCACAAATCTCTTTTGTTTGATCTTTGGAAAAAGAATCTACAACTACAATTTCATCTGCAATATCTTTTACAGATTCCAAGCATCTTTTAATATTTCGCTCCTCATTAAAAGTAATAATAACAGCAGATAGTTGAAAATTCATAGAACTAATTTTGGATTGCCTAAAACAATATAACAGCTTATTGTTTTTCAGTATTTTGTGGCTTTATAATTTTAGCAATTTCATTTCCAATCACTTCAGCAGTAATTGGAGACCAATGTGTGTCATCATAGTAGTACACATCTTTATGAGCTTTGTGTAGGGTGTTTATTATCTTTTTTGTGTCTATACAATGATATTCTTTGGGGAGTGTATTGAAATATTTGAAGAATATAGGTTCAGGATACTTCTCTTTATTCATAATGAATTGATAATAAGCATCATATTTATCAGGGCTTGGTAAGATAATTAGTTGAATTCCTTTGTTTAGTAGTTTGTGATGTAGTTGATTAAGTGTTGTGTTTAGTTTTAGTATTCCTAATGTGTCATTATTTATTTTAATACTTCCTAAATCATCTTTATAAAAGAGAAGTTCATTAGAGTTGTCTGTAAATAATTCTGTTGCTGTTTTAACTTTATAAGTTTTTGAATAGTGAGGATTATCATAAAAAGCATACATTAAACTTGTTAATGGTGCTTTAAGAATAAGGTCAGAAAAAAAAATACTTTGATCATTATTACTTTTGGTTTTCTTTTCAATCTTCGAACATAAAGAGTCTAATGATAAAGCCTGTAATGTATCCAGTTTATGTGTTCTTCGAACAATATGTCTTTCTACAGATTGTAGAATAATAAAATTAACATCTAATTTATCCAATATATTGCCATTAATGACATTATTTAATGTTTGTAGAGGATTTGTAGAGGGATGAAGATTTCTGTCAAAATGAATCATAGAAATATCATCATACTTAGTTATATAATTGTTGTAATCATACTTTCCTTGTTCAGAAAAAGAGTCTCCAATTGTTAGTACATCAAACTTCTGCTTTTGTTTAAGATTTATTTTTGAGATGTATTCTCGTTTTGGAGATACTTCTGTAAATCTATTCTCAATACTATTTCTATATGTTCCATCATTAAAAATAAATCCAACTCTTAATAGATCACCTACTTCATGATTATAAAACACCTTTGTGATTACATAAAGAATGATAATTGGTAATAGAAAAAAGATGTTTTTTTTGATAAAATGCTTCATGTTTAATTAAAACTGAAAGTAAATAAATTGTTGCTCTTTTCCTCCAAACCAAAATAAAGAAAGTATAAGTATATAATATAGGCTATATCTTAGTGGTTTTTTCCAATTTAATCCGAGTTTGGCAATAGCATATTGTTCTTCTCTTCCCAACCACTCCATAATAATAAAAACACTTAACAATATTAAAGCTTGTTTATATTTCCAATAGATACCAATTGCTATAAATGAACTTGGATTTTTGAACATATCTGTAATGTACTGAAGTGCATGATTAATATTTTCTGCCCTAAAAAATATCCAAGCAATTATGGTTAAGCTAAATGTTACGAGTATAGAAAATGTTTCTCTTAGTGTTGGTAGTATTTTACCTTTTGCAACAATATCAATGTTGCTTCTATTTCTTTTTGTAAGTAATAAAGGTAGAAAATAAACAGCATTTAAAGCTCCCCAAACTATAAACGTCCAGTTTGCCCCATGCCAAAATCCACTTACTATGAATATAATGAATGTATTGCGTATTTTTTTTAACAGACCTCCATGACTTCCTCCTAAAGGTATATATAGATAGTCCCTAAACCATGTTGATAAAGAGATATGCCATCTTCTCCAAAACTCTGCTATATCCCTTGAGAAATATGGAAAAGCAAAGTTTTGTGTTAAGTTGAAGTTGAATAATTTGGATGTTCCAATTGCAATGTCAGAATACCCAGAGAAATCTCCATAAATTTGGAAAGCGAAAAATATTGCTCCTAGCACCAAAGTATTTCCAGAATGTTCTGTTGAATTATTGAATATTTGATTTGCATACAAAGCACAATTATTTGCAATGATTATCTTTTTTGATAATCCCCAAAGAATTTGACGCATACCATCAACTGCCTGTGAATAATCAAAGGCACGTTTGTGATAGAACTGTGGTAACAAATTTGTAGCTCTTTCAATAGGTCCAGCTACTAGTTGAGGGAAAAAGCTAACAAATGCACTAAAGGCAATAAAATCTTCTGTTGCTTCCAAATTTTTCTTATATACGTCAATAGTATAACTTAATGTTTGAAAGGTATAAAAGCTAATTCCTACAGGAAGAATGATGTTTAATGAGCTTGGATTGATTTCTGAACCAAAAAAAGAGAATGCAGAAATAAAATTATCTAAGAAGAAATTATAATATTTAAAGTATCCTAAAAAGCCTAAGTTTACTAAAATACTTGCCCATAACAAAGCCTTTCGTTTTGTCTCATTTTTTTCAAACTTAAGTTTTTTACCAATTGTGAAATCTACTATTGTACTGAAAAGTATTAGAGATAAAAACCTCCAATCCCACCATCCATAGAAAATATAACTTGCAATTAAAATTAAGAGGTTTTGTTGTTTTAAATTTTTATTCGTTACAAACCAATAAAGTATAAAAACTATTGGTAAAAAAATTGCGAAATCTATTGAATTGAAAAGCATTTGTTTGTTGTTCTATACTACTTTAAAGAAGGTGTTTTATTTATTCCTGCAAAAGTTTTTGTTATTATTGTTTTTTGTAAAGTTAGATTAAATTTTATGTTAAAAACAAAGTATTTTAATTATTTCGTAGTAATGAAATGTCTCTTTACTCAATAGTTTTATACTTTAACTTAGTTGTTTTTAGCTACTTTTTCGAATTATGCATAACTTCAGTTATTAAAAGATATTTTGTACCTTTGTAAAAATAAGTCAGACTATGAGCGAAGAATCACAATTAAAATATAGCAGCAAAGAAGAGAAGGATAGTCTTTTTCAAAAAGAATTTATGCCTCACATTAACTCTTTGTATAACTTTGCATTTCGCCTAACATTTGATGAGGATGATGCAAATGATTTGGTACAAGATACTTATCTCAAGGCTTATCGTTTTTTTGATTCTTATCAACAGGGAACTAATGCAAAAGCATGGTTGTTTAGGATACTGAAAAACAGTTTTATCAACGAGTACCGCAAAAAAAGTAAGCAACCTGCCAAGGTAGATTACAATGAGGTAGAAAGTTATTATAACTCTGAAGATACAGAGGTAGAGGCAACAACAGACTTACGAGTTGAAACTGTTCAAGAAATGATTGGTGATGAGGTGGCATCTGCATTGAATTCGTTGGCTGTAGATTTCCGTACGATCATTATTTTATGTGATTTGGAAGGCTTTAAGTATGAGGAAATGGCAAAAATATTGGATATTCCAATAGGTACTGTTCGTTCCCGTTTGCATAGAGCTAGACAACTACTTAAAGAGAAATTACAAGATTACGCAACAAAAAGGGGATATAATAAATAAGTATGGCTATGAGAGAAGAAAAACATACAACAGGAGAGGAAGCTCTTTCGCGTCCTAGTTGTCAAGAGTTTATGGGTGTTCTTCACCTTATTGTGGATGGAGAAGATTTGACGGAAGATCAGAAGAAGTTCTTTAAAGAACGTTTAGAAGGTTGTAGTTCTTCTTTGAATTACTACAAGAACGAGAAAGATCTGTGGAAGAAAATTAAGACGAAGTTGGATATTGATTCTAAATGTTGTCCAGACTGTTTACCAGATCAAATAATGGACAAAATCAAGAAGGGATAGGGTATAATGGCAGGTAAACTAATTATTTTTTCAGCACCTTCTGGCTCAGGAAAAACAACAATTGTTCGTCATATTTTGGAGAAAATTCCTAATGTTGGATTTTCTATTTCAGCTACTACTCGTACTCCAAGAGGTCAAGAAGTAGATGGAAAAGATTATTACTTTTTATCATTGGAAGACTTCAAAACAAGAGTGGAAAAAGATGAATTTGCAGAATATGAAGAAGTATATGCAGGTGTTTGTTATGGTACACTCAAAGAAGAGATTGAACGCCTTTGGAAAGAAGGAAAAGATGTGATTTTTGACATTGATGTCAAAGGAGGTGTAAACTTAAAGAATCTTTATCAAGACAAAGCTTTATCTATTTTTGTGAAAGTACCTTCTTTTGAGGTTTTGGAAAGTCGTTTAAGACAGAGAGGGACGGATACAGAGGAAGTGATACAAACTCGTCTAGAAAAAGCAATGTATGAAACAAGTTTTGCTGAGCAATTTGATGAAATCCTTGTAAATGACAAATTAGAAGATTCATTTGTTCTAGCAGAGGATTTAATTGGTAAATTCTTAGAAGTATAATTGTAGAAATAATTTGATTCATGAAAGTAGGTTTGTTTTTTGGTTCATTTAATCCTATTCATATAGGACATTTGGTGATTGCTAATACAATTGTTGAGGAATCCGATTTGGATGAGGTTTGCTTTGTAGTATCACCTCAAAACCCATTTAAGCAGAAGAAAAGTTTACTTCATGAATTTGATCGTTATGACTTGGTATCAAAAGTAATAAAAGGCAATAAAAAATTAGCTGTATCAGATATTGAGTTTGGAATGCCTAAACCAAGTTATACAATCGATACCTTAGCCTTTTTACAAGAAAAGTTCCCAATGAAACAATTTTCTATAATAATGGGGGCTGATAATGTAACTACTTTACACAAATGGAAAAATTATGAGGAAATCTTGGCTAATCATGAGATTTATGTTTATCCTCGTCCATTTGCTGAAGCTCCAATAGAGGAGTTACAAAACCATCCAAAAATCCACCATGTGGAAGCTCCTATTATGGAGATTTCTGCAACTAGAATTAGGAAAAGTATTCAAGAAGAAAAATCAATTCAATATCTTGTGCCTGACCCTGCAATTAAATACATCAAAGAGAAGGGATTCTATTTGTAATTAACTTTTTATGATTGTTTCTAAAAATTGAAAACTATTTTTTAGAACTCTTTCAAGGTAATTGTATTTCATTGTCTTATGCTCCATAGTAAGGAGATTAAGTCTTTCTAAAGCCATATCCTGTATACAAGCTACATAGGTCATTTTAAATTTTCTGAGAACTTCTATACTCATTTTAGTTGATAATTCATGTTGTAGAAAATCTACATATTTTGAATAGTATTTGGCTTGATTTTCTAAAAATGATGCATTGGGTAGAGTAAATAATAGAAACTCAGCTAAATCTCTTTGAGGAACATCAATACTCGCATTTTTCCAACAAAAAAATACAGGTTCTCCACTATGAGATATGACAATATTACTTGGGTTCATGGCTCCATGTACAAGTGTTTTCGGAGCTTCTTCGATATGGTTTAATATACTTTCATAGATCCCCAACATTTGTTTTAATAAGACAGCCCTATTTTGTGTATACATACTAGGGTATGTATCATGATGGTATTGAACTAGTGCATCTAATAAATTCGTTAGATTGAGATTATCAATTTTATTCTTTTTCCTAAAAAAGTCTTTTTCTTGTAATACTCTATCATTGAAAAATGTTGCATGAAGTTTTGCCATTTTCTTCAAAACAGCACAAATATCACTATCATTCCATTGATTGATATTATCAATTGTATTGATTAAACGATAATAGTTTGTTTGCGATAAATCTTCTAATACAGCAAGGTAAATGTCTTGTTCTGTATTAATTTCATAAGAATAAATTGAAGGGATGTTCCCAAAACGCCTATCTTTTTTGAGGAAATTATAAGTTTGTATTTCTCGTTCAGCATATTTTACATATCCCAATTTTTCCCTGAAATCCGCTAATAAGTCAGATACTTGTCTGTTACAATTTTCTCCCAGTTTTAGATATTGTTGCCAATAGTCATGAGAAGAAACTCCTGACTTAACAACTAGATTAAAGTAATCTTCATTTTTTTGTTTGTCTTGGTAATAGATTTTGTATTTCCATAGACCAATGTTTTTTTCTTGTTCTTGAAAAGTATTGAGAGTAGAATAAGGGAAACTTTGTAGTTGATTAGGTTCCTTTTTAAATTTCTTTAGGCTTACATCTTCTGATGCATTACTAAGTATTGCTTCAAAAAAGTCTTCGTTAAAGCCTTCTTTTTGTATTCCTACTTTTACTTTATTTCTTCCATATCGTTTTTGTCCATCATATAACTGATTACTTACAATTGCTGCTAATGTAGATAATTCTAAGCTTAATGCAGTTGCACAGATGATTTCTGCAAAGTGTTTGACTTTATCTTTACCAGCACACCTCATAATATTGAGGGCTAGTTGTTGATGAGGTAAATGTGTTCCTCCTCCAACTGTTCCAATTACAAGAGATGGAAGAGAAAGAGAACAATATACAGAGTTCTTTTCTTTGGTGATTTCTAATAAACCAATAGATGATTCATGAATTACAGCAGGGTCTTGTCCTGTCGCTATAAAAATCCCTGATAATACACTTGAAATATTAAGTGTATTCCCCATCATTCCTGCAATACTACCTCCAATTTTTAAGGTTTGAAAAGCCTCAACAAAATCATCAGGTTTTACTTTGAAAGTACTTTGTATGACATGGTTTGGGATATTAATATCAGCAACAACATGAGTTCCTTTGTTTAGGATAATGTTTTGGTAACCTACTTTTTTTCCTCCACTTGCATTGGATTCGATGAGGTATTCTGCAATGTTAATTTCTTCTTTGAGAGCTTTTGTGATCCACTTACATAATTTGTTGGTACAGGCCAATGCCATGTTTTGCCCAGCAGCATCTCCCGTTTCATAAACGAAGTTTACATACAGCTTTTTTCCTAAAAGCATACACTGTAAGTCCACTAGACGTGTATGGCTACTTACTTCTTTAATGACCCTATTAAAAATGTTTTTACGATCATCTACCATCAACCAAGTACGGAGACTAATGGCATCTTCCATGCTTTTGAGTGTAAATACAGGAGATCGCATCATTTTTTTAGCAACAAAAGAAGTATTCACACCTCCAGAGTTATTTACGGCTTTGATTCCTCTATTGATGGCAGCTACTAGAGCACCTGCTGTTGTAGCAATGGGTACTACAAATTCACCTTTTGCATGTTTTCCTTTAATATTAATAGGATTAGTAACGCCCAAAGGAATTTCTACTGTACCAATAAAACTTTCAATTGTTCCTTGTACTTGTTCAGCAGGTATATCACGAGATGATAATGAATCTACATTTAATTCTGTTTTGGTTCGAACCCATTCTAATCTATTTTGAGCTGCTTTTTCTGTATATTTTCCTTTGTGTGGCACTTTTTTATGATGCATAGGCAGATGTTTGTAGGCTTGAAACTAGTCCCATTTTATTTCAATAATATGCTTGTCAAAATACACAGTAGTGAATTTGATTCCTTTTGTTTTACGGATAATAATTTTCTTAGAAAATACACCACCTTTTATCTTACCATATTTGGCGTTTTTATTCTTGTTGATGAAATTATCACGTAATAGTATTTGTTTTTTTACAGTAATAGTATCCATTTTTTGAAATAAAACAACTTGTTTGGGTAATTTAGAAGGTGTAATCTTAAACTTTTTTCCTTTTATTGAAACCCTTTCAACTGAATAGTTGCTTTTGAGAGCTTCCTGATTCATTAAAGCTAAGATTTCATCAGTTTGTGGAACACCATATCCTACATAATTATTAGGGTATTTGTTTAGGTGAGCTGATTTTTGGAGTAAGTTTTTGATTTCCTGTGAACTAAGTGTACTATCCTTTTCTAGCATACAAGCAATTAATCCTGTAATGATTGGAGCTGCAAAAGAAGTTCCATTAGGTGAATAAACTGAAACTTCAGGTTTCAAAAAAGTAGTGAATCCCATCATTCCAATACTACTGTACTTGGCTTTTCCCATGTATTTATTAGTGGCTCCTATAGAAATTACTCCTTCAGCATCAGCAGGGGCAGTTAATGTTAGCCAATCTTTATCATCTCCAGAGTTACCAGCCGAAGAAACAATGATCATATTTTTTTCTTCTGTGGCAATTTGAGCTGCTTTCGAAATCATGGTTGTTTTTCCATCCATCTGTGCAGGTATATAGTTCTCTTCTTCATCATCCATTTTATCAGAATATCCTAGAGAACTATTCACCAAACGAACTCCTTGACTATGTAGCCATTCAATAGAACTTATCCATGTATCTTCTTCCATTCTTCCTTCCGAAATCCCATGTTCTGTACGG
The DNA here is from genome assembly GCA_024232295.1 of Cytophagales bacterium. Classification (GTDB taxonomy): domain Bacteria; phylum Bacteroidota; class Bacteroidia; order Cytophagales; family JAAEPT01; genus JAAEPT01. The sequence goes on along the minus strand of JAAEPT010000001.1, from coordinate 6,218 downwards.
GCAAGATAGAATTTTGCATTTTTTGCTAATCCATAAAATATTTCTTTGGTACTATCTGTAGCTGCTTCATATCCTGCAATTCTTTTCCAAACCATTTCACCATGATAATCAACATAAGTTACTTCATTATAAAAATCACTACGAGTACTATCCAAAAAGTCTCTATGGGCAATTACTTGGTTGTTTTCAAAAATATGTTGGAAGTAGGAGAGACTATCACAATCTGTGAATCCTGCATCAATAATACCTATTTTTACACCTTGTCCTGTTAGTCCATCTTTCATAATTGCTTGAGCATTCATTTGCTGAAACGCAATTTCAAACTCATTAGGAGCCAAGTCACCAGTTTGTTGTAGTTCATAAGATGAGACAGGAAATACAGCTGTTATTTTAGGAGATTGTTCCAATGTTATTTTTTGTGCTGAACTTAATTTTGCACTGACAGCCTTTAACCAATGTGAAGTATTTACAATAGAAATACTATCTTCTAATTGATTAACTTCTTCTTTGAATTGTGTAGGAGAAGTGGTAGAAAATTGTATCCAATATTTATGACCTTGGGCAAAGGAAAGAGCAGATACTATCTGTAAAAAAACGAAAAGAAGCTTTTTCATTCGTGGTTATTCTGTTAATTTAAGTTACCAAAAATATAAAAAATGAGATACAACCCAATCGAGAATACACTTTTTAAAGAAAATCGCACAAGATTTACTGAAAAACTTAAAAATAAGTCTATTGCTCTTTTTGATTCTAATGATATTATGCCCACAAATGCTGATGGAGAAATGTCATTTATTCAGAATAGTGATTTGTATTATTTATCTGGAATTGATCAAGAGGAAACAAAATTGGCTATTTCTAAAGATGAAAATGGTGAAGTATCTGTTTTTTTATTTTTGAGAGAAACTTCAGAAGAGATTGCTATTTGGGAAGGTCATAAATTGACAAAAGAACAAGCTACTCATTTTTCGGGTATTGAAAACTGTTATTGGTTAGAAGAAGGGAAAGACATTCTTCAAGACTTAATTGAAAAGTCAGACAATATTTATATTAATCCTAATGAACATGCCAGGGCGACCAAATTGGTTGAGACTAGAAATGATCGATTGAATAAGTGGTGTAGGGAAAATTTTTCTAAACATAATTTCTTGTCTTCAGCTTCTATTCTACATGATTTACGCTTTGTAAAGTCAGAAAAAGAGATTGAGCAAATCATTCATGCAGGAAAAATTACAGGAAAAGCATTCAAAAGAATCCTAGCCTTTACCAAACCATCTGTTTATGAATATGAGATTGAAGCAGAAATGATTCATGAATTTGTAAGAAACGGTTCTCGAAGACATGCTTTTCAACCAATTGTAGCTTCTGGAAAAGATTCATGTGTCTTACATTATATTAGTAATGATAAGAAATGTGAAGATGGAGCGATTCTCTTACTTGATTTTGGTGCAGAGTATGCAAATTATAATGCTGATATTACTCGTTGTATTCCTGTCAATGGTATTTTTTCTCCTCGCCAAAAAGAAGTGTATAATGCAGTTTTGAGAGTGAAGAAAGGTGCAGAGAAATTATTAGTTGTGGGAAATACTTTTCCAGAATACAATAAAGCTGTTGGGAAGTTGATGGAAAAAGAATTGATTGGTTTGGGCTTACTTGATGAAGAAGAAGTGAAAAATCAAGATGAGAAAAAACCATTGTATCGAAAGTATTTCATGCATGGAACTTCTCATTCATTAGGTTTGGATGTTCATGATGTAGACAATAGAGATTTGCCTTTTGCTGAGAATATGATTTTTACTTGTGAGCCAGGTATTTATATTCCAGAAGAAGAAATTGGAGTTCGTTTGGAAGATGATATTCTAATTACTGAAGATGGTCCTATTAATCTAACAGGACATATTCCAATAGAAGCTGAGGCAATCGAAGAATTAATGAAAAGTAGATAAAACGAAATAGGATTCTTAAAATATTTTTAAATTCACTATTTTAGTGGCTTCGAAAAAAATAGATCATGGCAACAATTACATTAGGTCATAATAGACAAGATATAAAACAAACAATTGATTTGGCTTCTTCTAAAAGTGAAAGTAACCGTGCTTTGGTTATCAATGCTTTGAGTGGAGGAAGTAATGAGTTAGGAAACTTAGCAAATGCAAGGGATACAGAAACAATGATTCGCTTGTTAAATTCTCCTAATGAAGAAATCTGGGATGTACTAGATGCAGGAACAACAATGCGTTTCTTAACTGCTTTTGCAACGGTACAAGGAACAACTCGTGTGATGACTGGTTCTACTCGTATGAAAGAGCGTCCTATTGCTTTATTGGTAGATGCATTGCGTAGTATTGGAGCGGATATTTCTTATGAAGCAAATGATGGATATCCTCCCATGCGTATCAATGGTTTTGATAAGGAGGCAAAGAATAATGAAATCACTATTCGTGGTGATGTAAGTAGTCAATATATTTCTGCATTGTTGATGATTGCCCCTACATTACCAAATGGTTTGGTATTAAACTTAACAGGTAAGATTGGTTCTCGTCCTTATATTTTGATGACATTGAACTTGATGAAGCACTTTGGAGCTTCTCATATTTGGGAAGGAAATACAATTACAGTTCCTGCTCAGCAATACCAAGAGAATGCTTATACAATTGAAGCTGACTGGTCTGCTGCTAGTTATTGGTATAGTATTGTGGCTCTTTCTAATGATGGAAATGCAGAAATTGAATTAGTTGGACTTCGTAAAGTATCAAATCAAGGAGACAGTGTTTTAGTTGAATTGATGGATCAATTGGGAGTAAGTTCTACTTTTACAGAAACAGGTGTTATCCTCAAGAAAAAAGAGGCACAAAAATCAATTACTTGGGATTTTAGTGATTGTCCTGACATTGCTCAAACAATTTCTGTTGTGTGTGCTGCCAAAGGTATTTCTGCTGAATTAAGTGGTTTGGAATCTTTGAGAATCAAGGAAACAGATAGAATTGATGCAATCAAAAATGAGTTGGCTAAATTTGGTGTGGTAGTAGAGGTAGAAGGAGATGAGAAAATTTCTATTCAAAACCCTGATCTACAATTTCCAAGTGAGGTAATGATTAATACTTATAAAGACCACCGTATGGCAATGGCTTTTGCTCCATTAGCGTTCTATGGTGAGCTTCAGATTGAAGATGATCAAGTAGTAAATAAATCTTATCCTGATTTTTGGAGAGATTTAAGTACTGTGGGTTTTGAAACAAAATAGGTGACTGTTTTTTAGTTTTAAACTTTAAGATATGAAAAAGGTAGTAGTTTTGAGAACTTCTACCTTTTGTTTTTTGTTAGGATAAATGATTATGGAGATGTATTGTATTGATTAGCTTCGATAAACAATACATTTTCTTCGATAAATCATAATATTGTTTTTTATGTAATATTAAATTTATATCTTTAAAGAACTAAATACATGAAAACAATTTGAATCAAAACCTAACACTTAAAACTTATTTGAAATTATGTGGTTTCGCAGTAATCGAAAAGATAATCGGCAAATAAAAGCATATCATATTGGATTGAACTTGACAAACCAAGCACTTGAAATTATAGAAAAGTTTCGTAAACTTGGAAAATTTAAGTCGACAGAGGAAGCAATTAGTAATTTAATTACCAATCAAGAAGACTTACTAAGCCGACTTTCTAATTTAGAAGCAGAAAATAGAGTGCTTAAAGCTGAACTTGAAGCTAGTAATCAAGTGAATACTAAAATGCGTTCTTTGTTAGAAGACGTTAAAAACACAATGGTTCGAAGATCTGTTGTAGAATCATAAAATTTTAAGAATACTTGTATATCCTAAGCACGATACTTTCTGTATCGTGCTTTTTTTGTACAGTTGATTGTGTGTTTTCTATTTTGCTTTTCATAACTTTGCGGTTCGAAAAATACGTTATTATGAATTTTCCAGAAGAATTAAAGTACACAAAAGATCACGAATGGGTGAAAATTGAAGGAGATGTAGCTGTTATTGGAGTTACTGCATTTGCTCAAAGTGAATTAGGTGATATCGTTTTTGTAGAAGTAGAGACTGTAGGAGAAGAAGTTGAACAGGAAGAAGTTTTTGGTACAATTGAAGCTGTAAAAACTGTTTCTGATTTATTCTGTCCTTTGTCTGGTGAAGTTCTTGAATTTAATGAAGGTTTGGAGGATGCTCCAGAGACTGTAAATGATGATCCTTATGGAGAAGGTTGGATTATTAAACTAAAACCTTCTGAAATTGCCCAAGTAGATGGTTTATTATCTGCGGAAGAATACCAATCACTAATTGCTGAATAATAAAAAAGTTAACATTTAGTTAAACTAATAGACTCCTTATCTTTATAAAACATTTGTAACTTGCGTCTTAAAGCAGTTCCTGTAAATTAGTTATGTTATTAAAATATAATTTCTATACAATTTGTTGGGCTTTGGTGATACTCATACTTTCTGTGGTAGCATCTAGTACAAATGCTAATATAGAGATTTCATTAGTAGACAAATTAGTTCATGCAGGAATGTATGCAACATTAGCGTTCTTTATGATTGTTGGTTTCTTGAAACAAAGAAGTCAAAGATACATTCATTTTAATGCCATTCGTTTATCAATCATTGTTTGTACCTCTTATGGGTTATTGATAGAAGTGATGCAAAGTTTTTTGCAATATCGAACATTTGACCTATGGGACTTGTTAGCAAATACGGTTGGGACGTTTATTGGGTGGGGCTTATTTATTATTATTTATAAACTATAAGAAATTATGGCTTTCTTAATCGCAAGTGGAGCTTTATTGGTATTGACAGTATTGGCTGCAATATTAATAAAAGCTAGTTTTCGTTCAGATATGGACGATTCAGACAAACCATTATCTATGATTAGAATTGTTGAAGTAGTGGCTACATTAGTTGCTATTGGAGCAATATTCTATTTGGTAGATATTTCTTGGTTAAAATATTCTTTATCAAGTTCTCTAGCAGTAGGGATGCTTTTGACAAGAAGTGTGACAGCCAATGCACTTAAAAACTTTTTGGCAATTGATACAAAAGAGGTAGAGCGTCTTAATGACCCAAGTACTTTGGATGTTGTGAAGAAGTATGAAAGAGCAGTGATTTCTAAGAAGAAAGGAATTTACTTCTTTACTGGTCTAACAATTTCTTTGGTATTTACTGCTTTGGTTATTGAATACACTACAGAAACAATTTACAGAAAGGAGATTGTAGAAGAAGTGGTTTATGTAGAGGAAGAAATATTTGATGTTCCAATCACAGAAGTTCCACCACCACCACCACCAAAACCAAAGGTTACTCCACAATTTGAGGAGGTTCCTGATGAGGTTTTGATTGAAGAACCAGAAATTGACATTGAGCCAGAAGAAGAAGAGGTAGAAGAGGAGTATTTTGAAGAGACTGAAGAGGAAGAAGAAGTTATTGAAGAAGATAATTCTATCTTTGACTTGTTTAGTTTACAACAACAACCAGTATACCCTGGTGGAATGGGAGCTTTACAGGCTTATGCAATGAGAAGTTATAAAGTTGCTGCTCGTGATGCAGAGGAAGGGAATTTTGGTAAGATCTATGTACAGTTTGTAATTGAAAAAGATGGAACTGTAGGAGAGGTGAAGGTACTTCGCGGTATCAATGATAGAATGAACAATGAGGCAATTAGAGTAATTAAATCTTTGCCAAAGTGGACACCAGGTAAAAATGCTGGAGCTCCTGTTCGTGTACGATATATGTTCCCTTTCAATATTAAAGGTAGTTAATTTTTGAAAGGATATAAGAAATGAAAAATCCCCTAGTTGTAATAAACAGCTAGGGGATTTTTGTTTTATAGATAATTTCTAATTATGTGGAAAATGATAATTCTATGGAGTTTATTCTATAAAAATATAACTCATGTATAAGGTTGCAACAACAAGAACTTCAATCAAAAATTCTACTGTCCAAATTTCTTTTCTAAGGTAAACCAATGTTCTTTTCATAGCTTTGAATGTTTTAATAACATATTTCTATATTACATGCTTTATTTTTTAGACATTAACTTTTTTATATGAATGGTCAATTATTATAGATGAATGTATCTTAAATTTATAGTTGTTAAGATTTTGTAAAGTATTGTTTTCTAAATTGTTATTTTGTTTTTGCCATTTTCTAATACCTTTGTAGATGATTTATTTTAATAACTTTTATTTATGAAAAAGTATCTATT